>NZ_JACVJJ010000103.1:0-114779 GCF_015711935.1 Candidatus Solincola tengchongensis | reverse complement strand
GGTGGAGGTCCTGAGCGGGGTCAGGGGAGGGCGGACACTGGGAAGCCCGGTGGCGATGCTGGTCCGGAACGCGGAAAGCCGGAAATGGCTCAAGGGGATGTCCCCCTTCGGCGATGTCGAGGTCGAACCGCTCACCAGGCCCCGCCCGGGCCATGCCGATTTGGCGGGAGCGTTGAAGTACGATACCAGGGACATACGCGACATCTTAGAGCGCTCCTCGGCCAGGGAGACGGTGGGCAGGGTGTGCGCCGGCGCGCTGGCCAAGTCCCTTCTCTTCTGTCTTGACGTACACGTGCATTCCCACGTCCTCCAGGTGGGGGAGGTCAGGGTCCAGGAGAGGCGGGCCCTCCCGAGCAGGGAGGAGATGGCCGCCGCCGATGGAGATCCCCTGCGCTGCCTGGAGCCCGAGACGTCGCGGCGCATGCGTGAGGAGGTTGACCGCGCCCGCCGTGAGGGCGACAGCCTGGGGGGCGTATTCGAGGTGGTTGCCTATGGGGTCCCCGCCGGACTGGGGAGCCACGTGCACTGGGACCGCAGGCTCGATTCACGGCTGGCGGCGGCGGTGATGTCCATACAGGGCATCAAAGGGGTGGAGATCGGGGACGGTTTCCGGCTGGCGGGCCTGCGGGGCTCGCAAGCGGCCGACCCCATCCGCCACTCTCGAAGGAGGGGATTCTTCAGGCCTACGAATCGCGCCGGGGGTCTCGAGGGCGGGATGACCAATGGGGAACCTGTGGTGGTCAGAGCGGCCATGAAGCCTATCCCCACCCTGGCCTCACCCCTGGAGAGCGTGGACCTCATGACCAAGGAGAAGGTAAACGCCGCGGTTGAGAGGTCCGACGTTTGCGCCGTCCCCGCGGCGGCGGTCATCGCCGAGGCGATGGTGGCTTTCGTCATCGCGGATGCCATGCTGGAGAAGCTCGGCGGCGACAGCCTGGGGGAGATAAGCGAACGCCATAGGGATCTCGTGAGGCGCCAGAGGTCCTTTTAAGGTGCACGTCGGCAAGATTATGGATAGAAGGTGGCGACTGCGGAGTTTCCGATTCGGAGATGCCGGGAGGGTTCCCGGACGCACAGCGTTCGCAGGTTCGTCTCCCTGGATGAGGGATCGCTATCCGGAGCGAAGGCCGGGACCGCCTGAAGGCCCCGCCTAGGGCCTCCGGGTGGCCTCCGCACAAGGGGCGGACGGGATGTGGGAAAAGAGGAAAAAGCCTGAAAAGAGAAAGAACATTGCCCTGATCGGCTTCATGGGGGCCGGGAAGAGCACCATCGGGACCCTCTTAGCCCGGAGGTTGGGAATGCGGTTCGTGGACCTCGACGAAGACATCTCCCGGGAGGCGGGCATGAGCATCCCGGAGATATTCCAACGCGAGGGCGAGGAGGGATTCCGGGACCGGGAGAGCCGTGCCCTGCGCGAAAAGCTGCACGGAGAAGGAAAGGTGCTGGCCTGTGGGGGCGGCATCATCCTCCGCCCGGAGAACGTGGACCTCCTGCGGGAGAGGTGTACCGTGATATATCTCCAGGCGGGAAGGGAGACCATCCTGCAGCGCGTGGGCGGGGGAGAGGGGCGTCCTCTCCTAGCGGCGGGGGACGTCGCGGAAAGGGTCGAGGAATTGATGGCTCGCAGGGAGGAGGCTTACCGGCGGGCGGCCCACGTGGTAGTGACCACCGACGAACGTACTCCCGAAGAGGTGGTGGAGGAGATAGAGAGAAGATGCCTGGGGAGCTGATGGTGCGCGCCGGGGGGAAGGAGTATCCCATCCTTGTGGGTAGTGGGAGCTACAAAGAGGCGTTGCCGGAGATCCTGCGCCGCCTGGGGCCGGATAAGGTGGCGGTGGTGAGCCATCCTCCCCTGCGGGAGATGCACGGAAAGGATCTGGAAGAAGCCCTGAGGGACGAGCTGCCCCGGCATGGGCGCGTCATCTGGTTCACCTTCCCTGAGGGCGAGGAGAACAAGACCCTGGGCACGGTGACGGAGGGCTACCGGTTTCTGCTCCGGGAAAGCCTCACCCGCGAGGACATGATCCTGGCCTTCGGGGGAGGAGTGGTTGGGGACCTGGCCGGTTTCCTGGCCGCCACCTATATGCGGGGGGTACGCTACCTGCAGCTCCCCACCACCCTGATGTCCATGGTGGATTCGAGCATCGGGGGCAAGACGGGAGTGGACCTGCCGGAGGGGAAGAACATCGTAGGGTGCTTTTACCACCCGGAGGCGGTGATCGCCGATGTCTCGGTGCTCCGCACCCTTCCGGAAAGGGAGGTCCTGAGCGGGATGGCCGAGGTGGCCAAATACGGGTTCCTCTACGATCCCGAGATCCTCCGGGAGATGGAGGGCTGGCCGGAGGGAAGGCCTCCGGAGGGATACGACTTCGCCCCTCTGGTACGCCGTTGCGCCGCACACAAGGCGAGGGTGGTGGGGGAGGACGAGATGGACCTCAAGGGCATCCGCGCCTTTCTCAATTACGGGCACACCTTCGGCCACGCCCTGGAGGCGGCCGCCGGATACCGGATGCTGCGCCACGGCGAGGCCGTGGCCCTGGGGATGATCATGGCCTCCCGGATGGCGGAATGGAGCGGAAGGGCGCGGGTGCCTCTGGTCGAAAGACACCTCCGGGTGCTCCTTCCGCTGTTGCGGGATATCCCCCGGCCCCTGGAGGTCTCCGCCCGGGATGTCCTGGGGTTCATGGAGGCGGACAAGAAGCGGGGCCGGAGCCTGCGTTTCGTCCTCCTCAGGGAATGGCAGTCCCCGGAGCTGGTGGAATCGCCGCCGCCAGATCTGGTGTGGGAAACGGTGGAAAGGACATTGAAGGATTTGCACGCCGCACGGTGATATGCACCCTTTTCACTGCCGTAGAGGTGGAGCACGGGATGGGGGCCAGAAGCACGAGGTATGGGACGGGAGGTATCACCAAAGGGCCGCCGGTTTGCGGGGGATGACGCCGTAGGGGATAGGGAGGACCGGACATGGGGATAAGGATAGCGGGAGGTCCATTGCCGCCTAGAGCCTGGTCGCCGGATAAGCGGAAGGAGGTAAGACGGAGATGCCGCTGATCGCCGTGGTCAACGGTCCCAACCTGAACCTCTTGGGGGAGCGGGACCAGGACATGTACGGGAAAGCATCCTGGGAGGAAGTCAGGGAGGAGCTCCGGGAGAAGGCCGCCGAACTGGACGTAGAGCTGGAGTTCTACCAGAGCAATCATGAAGGGGCCATCGTCGATTACCTGCAGGGACTGCGGGGACGCGCCGCCGGCCTGGTGATCAACCCCGGCGCCTTGACCCATTACGGCTACTCCCTGCGAGATGCGCTGGCGGACCTGGGCGTGCCGGTGGTGGAGGTGCACATAAGCAACATCTTCGCCCGGGAGGAATGGAGGTCCCGTTCGGTGATCTCGCCCGTGGCCAAGGGAGTGATAAGCGGGTTGGGGACGAGAGGTTATCAGCTGGCGCTCCAATGGCTGGTAGCGGAGCTCGGAAGGGGATGAATCCCAAGGGATGAGGCACTACGAAGGGCCGCCGTGGAGTAGCGAAATTGGAGGCGTTTTCCCAGCTAGAAAGGGCTCGTAACATTTTCGTAACACGAGTAACAGACATTTTACCACCGGGAGACGGCGTGTGTATTAAGCTTTGAGGCGTGAGGTTCGAAACAGAATTAAGGATGTGAGGATCAGAAGAGGAATGTCGAAAAGAGGGCTTTTCTCATGTCCAGGCACGGCGAAATAGGAGTCGGCACGGAAGATGGGAAGATTTGAAAAACTGAAGAAGGAAGCGGGTTTCACCATTGTGGAGCTGGCCGCAGTGGTCATCATCCTGGGGATAATCCTTCTTACTGCGACCGTCAGTTACGCCAATTCGCGTAAGGGGCTTGCCCTGCGCAGTGCGGTGCAGGAGGTGGAGAGGGCCATAAACCGGGCCCGGAGCATCGCGGGAGAGGAGGGCGTGGACGTCTACCTGCAGTTCTGGGACTCGTCAGGAGCACATCCCAATCAGTACACCATCTACCGCGTGTACCCAGGCGGGGTAAACGAGCGGGATGAGGATACACCGACGGAGACGCCCTTTCCGGGATCTTCCTACCTGACCGACGGCAACGGCCACTACTGGTTCAAACTAGCGGAGGGGGCGGTGCAGGTGCAATCCGGAGTCACCCTACTCTTCCGGAGGGAAGGTAGCGTGGTGAGGGTGAGTACGGTGCCCGCCGGAGGGTCTCTTCAGGTCACCCTGGTGAAGGGAGATCTGACGGCAACGGTGTCCTGCAACGAGCTCGGCGAGGTGATATGACGGGCGCCGTGAATCGATGCCCGATGTCCGGTTGGGGAGGAAGGGCCGGACTGGGGGATTGAATCGGGGAGACGGGCTGAGGAGGGAGCGAAGAGATGCTTACCCGGATAATGAGAAAGGTTCTGATGGGGGAGGAAGGTTTCTCCATCGCCGAGGTGATGGTGGCCTTCCTCATCCTGGCCATCGCCGTCATCCCCATGGCGGGTATGTTCGACGCCGCCTTCAAGGTCTCCCGGGTGTCCTACGACCTGAACATGGCCCAGGAATGCCTGCGACTGTACACGGAGAAGGTGAAGAACATCCCCTTCTACTACGCGCACACCGAGGATGACCTCTCCACACCTATGGACGTTGACGATTTCTACTGGGGTAACCGCTCTCCCATATATAACAACACCTGGAACAACGCGCCGGAGATAGTCATGAAGAGCAGCTCCTCCGAACCCTATCCGGGTATGACGGTGACCATAAAGATGGCCTACGTGGACGAGGAGGAGGCCAGCGGGAAGACCCTGGCGGAAGCGGCGGAGGACACCGACCTCGCTGCCGACTGGCGGCCCATGACCCTTTACGGGTACGACCGGCCCAAGACCCCCACGGGCAAGGCCCTCAACCTCATCCTCTACGAGATAAAGGTCACTTTGGCCAACGGCCGGACCTTTTCGGACACCGAACTCTACGCCTCCCCCACCGACGTGGTGGCCAACGTGTACATCGACAAGGTGGTGAACATATCCGCGGACACCACCAAGCTGGGCACCCGCTACAACGCCTTCGGGGAGTGCGTGAGTGCCCCCCACCACAAGAGCTCCATCACCATCCGGGCCTACGGCGAGGGCTTCACCCAGTCCGACCTCAACGCCGGCCTTGTAGACCTCAAACTGGTGAGGGTGGACGACAACGACATCTCCCCGGCCAACCTCACCTACGGGGAGGAGGGAGGACGTAAGTACCTTGAGGGCACCATCAGCCTGGACTCCGGAGGAAAGTCCGGGCCCACTAACGTCTGGTATCCGCGGCGCAAGCCCGGGTACTGGCACGCCTGGCTGGTGGTCAACCACATCATCTCCGTACGCAGCGACATCTTCGTGGTCGAATACCCGGTTCCCGTCTATTACAGCCCGGGTTCCAGCTATTCCGACAGCGACGGGAACAAGTCCGGCAGGGAGAGCAGCACCGATGAGGTGCTCACCTTCACCAACGTGGCCTACGTCACCGACCTTCTGAGCTACAACTACCCCAACCCGGGGGTGGGGGCGGTGGTCCAGCTGGTGCACACCGAGACCCACCCGGACACCGGTGAACCCGTCGACGTCATCAACTGCACCAACATGAGCATCAGCCCGACCGCCAACAAGGGATACCAAGGCGGGCTCACTGTGACCGCCAGGTTCAACTTCAACGGCCATATCGGCGGGTACTACAAGGTGCGCATCATAAACTGCATAGAACGGGCCACCCCGGACATCAACGTCATGGGGAACACCTACTGCGAGCTCCCGGCGAGTGACAACTACTACCTGGAGGGGCCGCCGGGCATATTCGACGTCTACGTCAAGGGGTACGTGGAGCCGGGGGAGGTCTATGTGGAGAGCACCACTCCTCAGGTCAGGTCCTTCGGGTACGACGACCGCCCCTACATGTACTGGCTGCGCGTGGAGGGGGTGAACTTCGACAGCTTCGTCACCCTGAAGATGGGCATCGGTTCCTCAGCTCCTCCCACGGGGGACGTGGTCTTCGACGCCGTGAGGGTCAACTGGATAGACCAGCACACCCTGGAGGCGGTCTTCGACTTCGCTCCCTACGTAGGGCCGGGTCATTACGGGAAATACTGGCTCTATGCCCAGAACAGCAATGGTTTCGGCTATGCGCTGGCGCCCGCCTTCGAGATCCGGAGGCCGGCCCCCATCATCTACGATTACCAGGTGGAGACCTACGGCTTGTGGCAGAACTACTTCGATGTCCAGGTGAGCGTGGATGGCGAGTGCTTCGACCGCGACCCCCTCACGGGGACCGATTTCCAACTCCGCATTCAGGAGGTGGCCGACCCGGCCAACGACTGGCTGGCCACCGAGGCCATGGAGGACCCGGTACCCTCGCAGTACGGCCGCCATGTGGAGGCCAAGTTGAACCTGGTGGACTGCGACCTCGGGCAGTGGATGTTCTACGGCCTCTCCGTTCCCGCCGGGCTCACGGATTACGGGTTCACGGACACCCTGCGTCCAACTCCGGTAACCTACCTTACCAATCTCAACGTCACGCTGGGGGCTCCGGTACTGCGCACGGCCAGCGTCCCCACAGACCCGGCGCAGTATTCCCTGATCATCATGAGCCGCTACGATGCGGTGGTCGGCGGATCCTGGATGGGCTGGAGCAACTGGTTCCAAAGCATTGAGGGGACTTACGCCAACATCCCGCCCTGGGGAAACATATACAATGCCTGGGCCTGGGAGAACGATCCCGCCCACGGTACGGTGGAATACCGCACCAAGGGCGAGATGTACTTCCAGGAGATCCGGGGAATGGGCTTCAACAAGGGTAGTACCCTGAGCGTGCAGGTGATGAACAACGACGCGCCGCCGCACACGGGGATGAACTACACCTGGACCGGGCTCACGGTGCACATGGACCGTTCCCAGGCCAAGGTGTGGGTGGAGATGGACGAGACCATGAGGGCCACTACCGGCCCGGACGAGGGCGGGATGGGGAGGATGCGCCTGCGCAACGACGCCAGCGGTGTGTGGCAGGACTGGTACATCAACCGCATCGCTTTCCAAAGGGAGGGTTGAGCCATGGGCAAGCGGGCACGGTCGTTCGTGGCACGCCTTATCCTGTGGCACGGTCCGGGTAAGGGGGAGGAGGGCTTCTCCCTCCCGGAGCTCCTGGTGGCCGTGCTCATACTCTCCATGCTGGTCCTGGCCACCTTCCAGCTGCTGGACGCGCAGCTGGGCGAGAGCGGCGTGGTGATCGCGCGCTCGGACATCGCCGAGGACCTGCGCATGGCCATGGACACCATGGTGGACCAGCTGCGCACGGCCAGGACATTCCACAACGCCGGGGCCAACGACATGACCTTTACCGGGTACGTGCTGGGAAGCGCCACTCAGCAGACGGTGCGCTTCTTCTTGAGCGGGGACGCCCTGTACATGAACTGCCCCGCCCTCTTCAGCGGCGACAAGCTGGTGGTCGCCGGGGTGTCCGGGCTCATTTTCCGTTATTACAGCGCCGCGGGCACCCTTCTGACCAACCCCAACCAGAGCCTGGCCTCCATAGCCCTGGTGGAGATCGAGCTGACCATCTCCAGGACCAGCGGAAAGGTAAAGCAGGAGGAGACGGCCAAGACCCAGGTGAGGGTGAGGAGATGAGGGGCGGCGGGCATCGGATGAGAGTAACCGAAGATCGGGAGTGAGCGGCGATGAGGAGCGGAAGTGGACGCGAGACAGGCAGGTCCGGCGTTGCCGGAGCGCTTATAAGGCTCTTGCCGCGACGGGGCCATTTCGCAGGAGGGGCGAAGAGGACGGCGATGTGCGAGGGGGAGAACGGCTTCGCCATGCTCTTCGTCATCTTCGCCATCATGGTCATCGGTATCCTGGGAGCCCTTATTTTGCTCTACACCGCAGTGGCCCTTCGCAACTCGGTGGGCGTGACACCGGCCGCCCGGGCCCTGTCTGCGGCTGAAGCGGGACTGGACGTGGCCCATGCCATGCTGGCCTCGGAGGCCATCGAGGACACCATCTCCACCCCGGTGACCGGTTCCCTCTGGGGAGGTGCGGGCACCTACGAGGTCTACGTACAGAAGAACCCCGACTTCGGGGACGGCGACCCCTACGACTGGAAGATAACCTCCTACGGCGAGTACCGGGCCAGCGTGGAGGGCGTGGAGAGGACCTTCTACCGCACCATCGAGGAAGTGGTGACCTTCGCCGGCGGACGCTATTACAATGCCTTCGACTACGTGCTCTTCTCCAAGGAGGGGAACATAAACATCAACCTGGACGGGGATTTCTCCGCCTTCTCCATCGGCCAGTGCGAGGTGGACGGGCAGGTATACGCGGGGAAGAACATCACCCTGGCCGATTCCGCACAGCTCATCGGGGCCAACGATTTCGTCATCAACGGCAACGTGGTCACGGAGAGAGGGGACGTTCTGGTCCACAACCGCTCCATCGCCTTTGCCTCCTCGGACATCAACATCAACGGCAACATATACAGCGGGATCCTCACCAAGCCCGGGGACCTGGGGGGAGGAGTGAACCTGGAGACGGACAAGGGCATCCTGAGCGGGGGGACCATCAACGTTACCGGGGACATCAACGCACACGGCAGGCTGCGCGATTACGATTACGGGGTCCGTCTCTACAACCGCATCCGGGTGGGCGCGGGTTCGGACCTGCGCATCTCGGGGAACATAAGGTCCAACCGCAGCGTGTACCTGGAGAACCGGGCCCTGGCCTTCGCCTGGCCGACGGTTACCGTCAACGGCAACATCTTCAGCGGTCAGAACGTCACCGTTGTGGGGGACATCACCGTTGGGGCCGACGTGCGCTACAACATCAACGGAAGTATCTACGCCGGGGGCAACGTGAGCGTCACCGGAGATTCCAACGTGCTCACCGCTTTGTATCTGCGAGTGGGCGGCGACATCCAGGCCAAGGGGGACGTGAACGTGGACTTGGGTTACGGCGTGGGAGCGCTCACCCCCAGCGGCTACAGCGTGGCCGGTCATATCTACGGGAGGAACGTGAACCTGTCCGCCCGGCTAGGGGCCGGGGGGACGGTGGCCAACACGGTGGGCGGCAACATCTACTGCGACGGGGGCAACCTCAACCTGTACAACAAGACGGGCTCCTTCGGGACCTGCAGCACCACCATTTCCGGCAACATCTACGGTGAGTCCACGGTTACCGTTAGAAGCGAGGAGACCGGGGCCTTCAACTCGGCTCCCATCTACGTGGCCGGGGGGAGCGTCCCGGTGCCGGCCGGCCTTCCCGGGCAGGGGATCTTCTCCAACGGGGCCATGACCCTGGCCACCTCGGGGAGCAACGCCAACATAAGGGATTACCGGGACGCCCGGCGTTACGGAGGCACTCCGAGCATCTCCGGCAACGTCACCGTGGACGGGAGCATGGCCCAGCTGCCCACCACCTTCAACGTGCCCTCTGCCTCCGACCCCTTCGCCCCCACTCCCTTCAACGAGGTGCTCATGCCCCAGTGCGACTTCGACTACTACCGGGAGAAGGCCAAGGAGCAGGAGCTGGAGGACGGACAGCAGCATTACTACACCAGCAGCGTGCCCGACCTGGACATCGCCCCCGGCCAGATCTCATCCAGCCTTTACGTGGTGTTCGTGGAGGGCGACCTGGGCATCGGCACGGTGAACGTGCCGGTGAACTGCAAGGGCGTCTTCGTGGCCACGGGGAACGTGATCCTGAGGGAGGAGCTCCGCCGTCAGGGTGCCGGCGATGCCGAGTTCCAGATCATCGCCGGGAACAAGGTGACCTACGAGACCAACTTCAACATGGCCATCGACGACAACGACAAGATGTTCATCTACGCCGCACACAGGACATACAACCCCAACACCGACCCGGTGAGCGTGCAGTACGAGATGGGCTGGTTCCGGTCCATAGAGGGGCAGATCACCGCCCGCGGCGACATCGTCATCAACTCCAACAAGAACAAGTTCAAGATCGGCCTGTACAATCACGCCATCAGGTTCAAGAACCCTGCCGTCCTGGGCGAGGCCTTCCGCATCCCCTTCACTGTGAAGTCCTGGAAAGAACTCTGAGAACGAGAACCTTAGCGGTTGAGGCGGTCCCCGAAGCATCGGGGGCCGCTCCGTTTATAGGGTTATCCTGACTACGCGGCGTCACTTCTGCGGTGGGGGCTGAAGGGAGAACCGGCCCGGGGATTGAAGAATTGTACAGGAGAGAGCGCTGTTTGCGAAAAGCGCTGAAAGGGTAGAAGGCCGTGCGCTACGTGCGCGCAGGCCTTATGAGGGGGAGTGTAAAGGGAGACAGGTAGGCCAGGTGGGTTTGAGCTATGGCGGTAATCTCATGAGATGTGGAAAGGTCTGCCAATCCACAATGGTAGGTGCAGAAGGCGACCGGGAATCGGTGACGCTGTGACACCTCGAATGTGACAGCCTCCGGGCCATAGGGCCATAGCCTTTCACATGACTTAAGTGCACGAGGGGTGGATGAGGGAGTCAGGATGGTCCGGAACTGATGCCGGGAAGGGCAGGAAGAAAATACGGATCGGGGATGAAACCCATACCCTAGAGGAGAGGAACCCTTTGCGTAACGGTTGGAGGAAGGCTTGTCCAGACCTTTCGAGATGAAGGGTCCGAACCTTTTGAGATGAAGGGAGATGAGAGGTAGGATGGGTGCGGAAAAGCGCTTCTTTCGCTTTCTCATGATCGCCGGACTGCTGCTGGTGGTCTATTTCACCCTCACCTTGGTCATCAACATGGTCTATGGGGTGGACCTGGCCGGGAAAGGCGTACTCACGGTCATCAGGGAACCCCAATACCAGGACGGGGAGATGGTGGACCAGGGAGAGAGCGTGGTCCTGCATGGTGTGTCCGGTTGGGTGGCGGCCTTCTCCCCCTGGCTTGCGGTGAACGGCAACCTCCTAGCCCTGGGGTTAGTCCTCTTCGGCATCGGGTTCGCCCTCACCCAGCGCCGGGAGGGCAGGCTGGCGGTGACGGCCTTCAAGCTGCACGTCCTGGCCTGGTATCTCATGGGCGTGGTGCTGCTCATGCTGGTACTCGGTGTGGATCGCGTGTATTTCCTGCCCCATGCGGCGAAGAGCGGGGTGCTGGCCTGGATAGACTGGTATATATTCGAGTTCCTGGCCCACCTCATCTGGGCCGCGGTGGTCGCCTGCCTGGCCGTCTTCTTCCTGCGCTACGGCGGGAAGGAGCATGATGCAGGGGAGCAAGCCTGAGCCGCCGATATGGAGCATCGCCAGGCAGTATTTGCGGGAGCGGTGAAGCAAGCACATCGGTGGCCCGGCTGCGATCCGGGATGAAATGGAATCTGGGATTTGGCTCTCGACATATCGGAAATCGAGGATAGCGGTGTCGGAGCAGGGTCAAGGATCACGGACATCCATACGTAGGCGTCGACTCGCTCGTGTTGGCCATGCCGTGGCCTGCCTGCCTCCAGCTCCACCGCATCGTATGCCGATGCCCTTACGGTACCTTAGGGCTCATAATTTTAGCCATTTCCCAGACCTTGTTCTCCCGGAGGATCTGGTCATGCCATACGGGATCTTGGATGACATGGTTGACGCCTGTCCCGGTTCCTTGCCGGGACCCGCGCGGGTGAATTGAAAAACGTTGCCCCTAAGCAGGGGACGATATTCGCTTGCGAAATTTTCGGCGCCATGGCCTGTTTCCCGTGCTGGTTCCACGCCTGGTCTCCTGTGTCCGGATTGAAATAGAGGAGCGGCCATACCGCTCACACAGGAACGCTCTTGACGCCTGTACGGCGCCGTCGATCCGGGCCCTGAGGATCACTTGGGCACTGAGGTGGGGTAAGAATCCTTCGCCGTGGAATCCCTTGTACCGGAGCTGCCCATGTCGAGAAGGGCCGAGGTCGGTACGGATAGGAGGGCCAAGGCCGGTGCGGATGTGTCTTACAATGACTAGCGAACGGCTGACGATCCCGCCGGCGGGATTTGACGCCGCGGCGCCAGGCGGAATATCCTGGCCGGAGGAATCACGTCGGGAGGTATTCTTATGGAAGAAGTTGGCAGAAAGGGCGCTTTTGAGCCGGAGGAATACGCGCGCCGGCGGAGGATTTTTCGAGAAGCGATGCGGGAACAGGGGCTGGACGGTTTGCTTGTGACCGGGCTGCCTGACCTGCGTTACCTGTGCGGTTTCAGCGGGTCCAGCGGACTGGCTCTCCTCCTACCACGTTCAGGTTGGTTCCTTACCGATTTCCGTTACCGGGAACAATCCCGGGAAGAGGTTTTCGGCCTGCGTACGGTGATCTACGAGGAGGATATCGGAAGGGCTTTGCGGGACATTCTCCTCCGGACCGGAGTGGGCCCGGAGGCCGGTGCGGAAGCGCGGGGAAGGGACGGGGGGGAGAAAGCCGAGGGGCCCGCTTACGGTGATGACCGCGCGTGGGACAGGCTTCCGCGAGTCGGGTACGACCCCCATGCCCTCACCTGCGCAGAGCTTTCCCTATACCGGCGGAGGCTGCGAGGGCTGGTTTCCCTTGCGCCCCTCAGAGCGGGCCTTACGCGGCTGCGGTCGCGCAAGAGCTCCGCGGAGCTGGAGCTCATGAGAAGAGGCATAAGGGTGGCTGAAGAAGCCTTCCGGGAGGCATTGCGCGATCTGGAAGGAACTTCCACGGAGAGGGAACTGGCTCTGGGGCTGGACTACGCGGCACGCCGCCGGGGAGCGGAGGCCATGGCCTTCGAGACCATCGTGGCCGGGGGCAAGAGGAGCGCGCTTGTACATGCCAGGCCCTCCCAAGCCGGGCTCACCGGGGCCGTGGTGGTGGACTGGGGCGTCGTCCTCGGCGGTTACAGCAGCGACTGCACGCGTACCCTGGCCCTGGGGCGCGTGCCCGGAGAATTGAGGAGGGCACACCGCCTGATTCTCGAGGCCCAGCAGAGGGCCTTGGAAGCGGTGAGGCCCGGCGTTAGGGCGAGCGTCGTGGACCGTGCCGCTAGGGAAATCCTGGAAAAGGCGGGGTACGGGAAGGCATTCGGGCACGGGCTGGGGCACGGCGTGGGCCTGGAGGTCCACGAAGCCCCGAACCTCTCCCCCCGCAGCCGCGACATCCTGGAGGAAGGCATGGTGGTCACCGTGGAACCAGGGGTGTACCTCCCGGGAGTGGGAGGCGTGAGGGTGGAGGACATGGTGATGGTGACCAGGGGAGGAGCGGAGGTGCTCACCACGCTTTCAAGGTCTCTCGACCCCTCCGATTACTGAGCTCGGCGTGTGTTAAAATGGGACGCGAAAGTCGAGTCGGGAAGGAAGAGAGGGAGCATGATAACCACGGCCGATTTCCGTAACGGTATAACCCTGGATCTTGACGGCACGCTGTACACGCTCGTCTACTTCCAGCACGTAAAGCCCGGCAAGGGTGGGGCATTCGTGCGCACGCGCCTGAAGAACCTCAAGACCGGGGCGGTCATCGAGAAGACCTTCCGCGCCGGGGAGAGGGTGGAGCTGGCCATCCTGGACAAGCGGCGCATGCAGTACCTATACCGGGACGGCACCAACTACCTGTTCATGGACCTGGACACCTACGAGCAGTTGCCCATCTCGGAGGAGGAGGTAGGCGAGACCGCCAAATACCTGGTCGAGGGCGTGACCGTGGAAGTCCCCCTCTACGAGGGGAAGCCCGTGGGGGTCGAGCCTCCGGTGTTCGTGGACATGGAGGTGGTGGAGACCGCCCCGGGGGTCAAGGGCGACACGGCCAGCGGAGGGAGCAAGCCGGCCACTCTGGAGACGGGGCTGGTGATCAACGTGCCCTTCTTCATCGAGGTGGGCAATCGGGTCAGGGTGGATACCCGCAGCGGCGAGTATGTGGAGCGAGTGGAGTGAGAGGGTAGCCCATATGTTGGAAGCAGGGGAATACAAGCTGCGCCAGGGGGTACTGGAGCTCATAGCGGGGATAGCCCTGAACTCCGTGGAGGGAGCGTCGGGAGTGGGATTGCGCGGCGAACCGGCGGAGGAGGGACGCAAGAGGAGGAACCTCGCCAAGGGGATCAAGGCCTCACCATCGGAGGACGGGATGACCCTGGACCTCGAGGTGAACATGGATTACGGCGTGGATTTCCATGCCGTGGGCGCCGAGGTGCAGCGCCGCGTTAAGGAGGCCGTGGAATCGATGACCGGCTGGCCGGTGGCGGCGGTGAACGTGGATGTGGTGGGGGTGAACGCCGTCTAGGTGAGCAGTTCCCAGCTCTTCAGCCGGCGCACCCTGGCCAGGAAACTGGCCTGCGACGTCCTTTACCGGATGGACCTCACCGGGGAAAGCCTTGAGGAGGCCGCCGATTCCTTCCGCAGCATGCTCAAGGAGGGCGTGGAGGAGCATCCCCAGCCGCCCGACGGCATACCGGACATCTCCCTGGAGCGGGTGCGCCTCCTGCTGGGGGAGGAGGCGGTGATAGAGGAGCTCTACTCCTTCGGTTCCAGCACCCTCGTCTATCCGGCAGATCTGCCAGGTTTCTCCATCGACCTGCTTCGCGCTTACCTGGAGCACGGAGAGGAGATCGACCGGCTCATCGATTCCTACGCCGACCGCTGGTCCCTCCAGCGCATGCCCCTGGTGGACCGCAACCTCCTGAGACTGGCCATCGCGGAGCTCCTCTACCTCCCGGAGGTACCCCCCGGGGTTACGGTGAACGAATATGTCGAGCTGGCCAAGGTGTTCTCCACCGAGGACTCCGGGAAGTTCGTCAACGGGATACTGGGCCGGGTGCTCCGGGAGCGGGCGGGGAAGGGTGAGGGGCACGCCCATCGGGAAGAGAGAGAAGGGGGCTCAGGCGAGCGGCAGTGATCTCCGGGCCGGGGATCAGGGAAGAATCCATGCACGGCTCCCTTTCCGGTTGTGGAGGTTGAGCGGCAGTGGGAGCGAGGAGAGATCGAGGGCCGGGTGCTCGTGCAGGGGACGGAGAAAATGAAATCCGCCGTTTGGGGCAGAGGGAAAAGGTTCCGTGGGGTAGAAGTATTTTACGGCCGCCTTTTGAGGGTATGTTCTTCCCAGCGAAGGAAAAAAACTCTTTTCGCGGGGCCCGGCGAATGACGGCCAGGAACATCATGCGGGGCTGACGCTCGGCCCCGTTGTCCGCCCCCATAGGCGGTGTTATGATAGATAATACCTTTAAATCCAGTCCCGTGAGGCTGGCAAGGGAACGAACGGTGATCGACGGTAGCCCTCCTGCGCCGGCCGCAGGGGGGCTTTTTTGGGGCCGGTAAGAGGGATGGCGGGTTCGTGATCGAAGGTCCGGGAGAGAAGTGAGGACGGCGAGCGCCAGGGCAGTGCGCCGTGCGGGCGGCGGGGATACAGAAAATGGCCCGCAGGTGAGCCCCGCGGGGTAGGGAGAGCGCGGGAGGGACGGGGATGGGTTTCCGGGTGAAAGCCAAGGTGATGGAGGAGGACGACATACGCCGGGCGGTGCGACGCATCGCCCACGAGATAGTGGAGCGCAACCGGGGCGCCTCGGACCTGGTGCTTGTGGGGATAAGGACTCGCGGCGTGCCCCTCTCCTCGCGTATCGCCGAGGCGGTGGCTTCCATAGAGGGGGTGGAAGTCCCGGTGGGGAGGCTGGACATCACCCTCTACCGCGACGACCTGCATACCCTGGAGCAACCGGTGGTAAGGGAGACCTACCTCCCGCCCGATCTGGAGGGGAAGCACGTGGTCATCGTGGATGATGTCCTGTACACCGGGCGCAGCGTGCGCGCCGCCATGGACGCCATCATAGACTTCGGCCGCCCGGCCACCATCCAGCTTGCCGTTCTGGTGGACCGCGGCCACCGCGAGCTCCCCATCAGGGCCGATTACGTGGGGAAGAACCTCCCCACATCCAGGGAGGAAGAGGTCAAGGTGGCCCTCAAGGAGGTGGATGGGGAGGATGCCGTGTACATCGGCTACCCGGATTGAGGTTTTGTTCCCGGAGCGTTCCCGCATACCCCGTGGACCTCATGGTCGCGAGAGCGGGAGAAGGGAGGTCCGATGACGGTTGACGCCGCGGAGAGGAGACATCTCCTGGACGTGGACGACCTGACCCGCGAGGACATGGAGCGCATCCTGGAGACGGCGCGTTCCTTCTCCGAGGTCATGCGCCGCCCCATCAAGAAGGTGCCCTCGCTGCGAGGAAAGACGGTGGTCAACCTCTTTTACGAGCCCTCCACCCGGACCCGGCTCTCCTTTGAGGTGGCAGCCAAGCGGCTCAGCGCCGACGTGTTGAACTTCGCCGCCTCCACCTCCAGTGTGGAGAAGGGCGAGAGCCTCAAGGACACCGCCCTCACCCTGCGCGCCATGGGGGTGGACGCCGTGGTCATCCGGCATCCGGTGTCAGGGGCTCCATGGCTCCTCCGCCGCTGGCTGGACGTCACGGTGCTCAACGCCGGGGACGGCATGCACGCCCATCCCACCCAGGCCCTGCTGGACCTCTTCACCATGCGGGAGAGGCTTGGAGACTTGGAGGGAAGGACCATCGCCTATGTGGGCGATATCCTCCACTCCCGGGTGGCACGGTCCGGTTTCAAGGCCTGCTTGGCCATGGGGATGAAGGTGGTGGCCGTGGCGCCTCCCACCCTCCTGCCGCCGCTCCTGCCGGAAGGGGTCGAGGTGTCCTATGACCTCGACGAGGTGATTCCCCACTGCGACGTCCTCTACATGCTGCGGGTACAGAAAGAGAGGCTCCTGGAGGGCAGATTCCCGTCCCCGCAAGAATATGCCAGATATTACCAATTAAACAACGAGCGCCTGAGGGCCGCCGGTCCGGGAGTGGTGGTGATGCACCCCGGTCCCATGAACAGGGGGATGGAGATCTCCTCCGAGGTGGCCGACGCACCACATGCCGCCATAACCGCCCAGGTGGCAGCGGGGGTAGCGGTGCGTATGGCCGTGCTCTTCCTCCTGCTGGGGCCGGGAGAGAGGGGTGATTGAATTGGCGGAGCTGCTGATTCGCGGGGCGCGGGTGATAGACCCCTTCCAGAACCTGGACGGAGTGCTTGACGTGGCCATATCCCGGGGTCGGGTATCCGAGGTGGGGAGGGGGCTTTCCACGGAGAGCCGGGAGGTCCTGGAGGCGGAGGGGCTGGTGCTCGCCCCCGGGTTTCTGGACATGCACGTGCACCTCAGGGACCCGGGGAGGGAGGACGAGGAGACCCTGGAGAGCGGGCTGAAGGCCGCGGTGCGCGGCGGGTTCACCGCGGTTTGCTGCATGCCCAACACCGACCCCCCTTTGGACAATGCCGCTCTGGTGGAGGACCTGGTACTGCGGTCTCGTGGGCTGGGGCTGGCGGACCTCTTCCCCGTGGGCTGCCTCACCCGGGGTAGGGAGGGGAAAGAGCTGGCGGAGATGGGGCTCATGTACGCCAGCGCGGCCCGGGTGAGGGCTTTCTCCGACGACGGGGACGCCGTGGCCGACTCCGGCCTCATGAGGCGTGCCCTGCAGTACGTCCGCAAGTTCGGAGGGGTCGTCATCTCCCACCCGGAGGATGTCGACCTCTCCCGGGGAGGCCAGGTCAACGAGGGCCGGGTCTCCTTCACGCTGGGGCTGCGGGGCATCCCGGCTCTCGCCGAGGAGGTCATGGTGGCCCGTGATATCCTGCTCGCCGAGGAGACGGGGGCGCGCCTACACCTCACCCACCTGAGCACCGCCGGGTCGGTGCGCCTGCTCCGGGAGGCCAAGGAGCGGGGGGTGAGGGTGACCGCAGATGCTACCCCCCATCATCTGGTACTCAGCGAGAGGGACATCCGCGATTACGACACGGTGTACAAGGTCAATCCCCCCCTGCGTACGCCGGAGGACGTCAGCGAGCTGCGCCGAGCCCTGGCCGACGGTACCCTGGACGCGGTGGCCACGGACCACGCCCCCCATTCCCCGGAGGAGAAGGAGAGGGAGTTCGACTACGCTCCCTTCGGTATGGTGGGGATGGAGAGCGCCTTCCCGGTGCTGTACACGGAGCTGGTGGAGAAGGGGGAGCTGGAGCTGCCGGTGCTCATCGAGAGGCTGACCCTGGGCCCGGCAAGGGCCGTGGGGCTGGAACCTCCGGATTACGGTGAGGGGATACGCGCTGGGGCCAGGGCGGACCTCGTGCTATTGGATACGGCGAGGGAATGGGTCATCGATGCCCATGCCTTCGCCTCGCGGGGAAGGAACTGCCCTTTCCACGGCTGGAGGGTGAGGGGAAGGGTGCTCATGACCATCAAAGGGGGAAAGGTCGTCCACTACGCAACGGAGTGGGGACGAGCGCACCCCCGGGGCGAGAAGGTGAGCGAAAAGGCTTGAGATCTCCCGGTGTGGGCTGAGAGACGAGGGGGTAAGGGGTTGAAAGAGGGGGTTAGCGGAAAGGTGCTGGCCGTGGGTCCCGGAGCGCTTACCCTGGACCAGGGAAGTGGGTTTCAATACCTCGCGGCGAGGATATGCCGCTGCCTGCGCAGGAGGGGCTTACGGGTCGCGGTCCTGGAAGACAACCCGGCCACCCTCATGGATGCGGCAGGCGGCGAGGGGGAGCTTTTCCTGGAGCCGCCTCTACCCGAGGTGGTGGCCGTGGTGGCTGAGGTATGCGGTGCTTCATCCCTGTGGTTGGGCACGGCGGGACGCAGGGGCTGGACCCTGGCCAGGGAGCTGGCGGCGGAGGGATACTTAGACCGGACGGGGCTGGAGATCGCCGATGTCCGGGACCGGGTGCTCTGGGCCTGCGGGGACCGCTCCCTTCTGCGGGAGATATTGGAGGAAGGCGGGATGAACAACCCTGCCTTCCGGACGGCGTCAAGTCTGCGGGAGGCTCAGGAGGCCGCATCACAGCTCGGTTTTCCGCTGGTTGTGCGCCCCCATTTCTCCAGCGGCGGGTGGGGAGCCGGCGTGGCCTTCAATCGGGAGGAGCTGCCCTCCCTTTTCATGGAGGCCAGCCGGGAGAGCCCGGGGAACGAGGTGTTGCTGGAGGAATACCTGGGGGGATGGAAGAAGTACGTTGTCTGCGCCTTGAGGGACGCTCGTGGAGGGTCGGTGGCCGCGGGGATCGTCGAGCAACTGGAGCCCCTGCCCCTCCACGAGGAGGATGCGGTGATCGCCGTGCCGCCGCTTCCCTGTGGGGAGCTCCTCTATGCCCTGGGGGAGATTTCCAGGAAAGTGGCGGGACTTCTCGGCGTGGTCGGGCTGGCGGAAGTGAAGGTGGCGGTCAACCCGGAGACTGTGGACGCCTACGTCCTGGACGTGAACGCCGGGCCGAGGAGAGCGACCCCCCTCCTCGAGTTGGCCATGGGCATCGACCTGGTGAGCGCGCACGTCGATCTGCTCTGCGGCGGAAAGGTGGAGGACATCGCCATTGAACGGGAGGCCCGGGAGACTTTCCTCTACCTGCCGCGCTTTTTCTATCCCGAGGAAGAGGGAGGGCAGGGCCACCTTTCCCTGGGTTGCCGCTCGGTGGGGAGGACCGTGCTGTGGGGAAGAGACGTCGCAGGGGCGGCCCGCCGTGCCCTGCGCCTAATGGAGGAGGACGCGGGTTTCCGGGGCAGCACCCGCGAGGCTCTCGAGGAGCTGGCGAAGCAAGCGGATGGGCGGCGGGCGGTTAAGAGGACAGCGGCGCGCTCGGGGGCCGGGGGGAAAGCCGATCCGCAAAGGGAAGGGGAGGAGGAAGTCGCCCTGTGTCTCAATGTCTCGGGAGAGGACACAGGGCAGAGGCGCATGGTCTTCCTCGCCGCGGGGAGTACGCGCCCGGGAAGCGGCCAAGAGCTGCACTTCAACCTCTACCGGGCGCTGCTCGCCTGGAGGTCCCGGGGAGGAAGCGCGGCAGCCTACGTGGGCGACCCGGGTCTCGGCCTCTTTCTGGCCGGGGAAGCGGATGCGGTCTTCCTGGGTCCTCCCACCCCGCATGGTTTGAGGGAGGCGTTGCGGAGGGCAAGTACCCGGAAACTGTGCCCCCATTTCGGGGGAGGGGAGGCCATGGAGCTGGCGCGGCGTACGGCGCTGGATGGCGGGGACGTGGAGGTGGTCGGGGGGTGGCCGGAAGGGGGGGACCTACCCATGATCCTCAGGCGGTTGCGTTCCTCCGGGCTGCCCCTACCGGGCTTCGCCTGCGGGCGTGAGGAGGCGGAGGATTTCCTGCGCACCTGCAGGTTTCCCGTCCACCTGACCCTCTTGGCGGGAATGGAGGAGACGGCCAAGAGGGTCTGCTACGCGGCAGGGGAGGCCGCGGAGTACCTGGCCGCGCACAGGCAGGCCTACCCGGTCCTGAGGGAGTTGAGGGAGGATTCCCTTGAGGTGCTGGTGGAAGCGGTGGCACGGGAGGGAAGGTTGACCTGCATGCTGGCCTGGCAGAGCTTGCAGGGTCCCGGCGGCGATGCTGGGGAAGGGCCGTCCGTGTACCCGCCGCTCCACCTGACCTCCCAGCAGTATGCGAGGTTGCGGGAGGTCGTGGAGGAAACGTTGCGGACGACCGGTTGGAGCGGCGGCGTCTCCCTCCGCCTGGAGGTGGAGGGAGGGGAGATGAGGGTCTGGGACCTATCGCCGGGCACGTCCGAGCTGGTGCCCTTTCTGACCAGGGCCTCCTCCCTGGACCTTGCGGAGCTCGCCCTGGGAGCCCTTCTCGGGGAAGAAGCGCCCGCCGCGGAGCTCGCGGGAAAGGGGAGCGCAGTACGCTATCCCATCTCACCCCTTGGACTGATAGCCGGGGAGGACCTCCTCCTCAACACCTGCCGCAGGCGTACCGGCGAGGTCATGGGAGTGGGCGAGAACCCGGGGGATGCCCTGGCCAAGATCCTCAGCGGCTTGGGGATGCGCCCCTCCCCCGGTGGACGCGTCCTTCTGAGCGTGGCCAACCGGGAGAAGAGGAGGGCGGTCCTTCTGGGTAGGGAACTGGTGGAGGCCGGTTACCGGCTGGCAGCCACCCGCGGAACGGCTCGGGCCCTCCGTGCGGCGGGAATGGAGGTGGAGGAGGTCAACAAGCTCCGCGAGGGGCGGCCCAACGTGCTCGACCTTTTGCGCAACGGGGAGATACAGTTGGTGGTCAACGTCCCTCGCGGAAGGCATCCGCATTCGGACGGCTTTTACATACGGGAGGACGCCGCCCGCCACGGTATCCCCTGTCTTACGGACATGGAGGTGGCCCTGGCCCTGGTGAGGGGAATGCGTGTCGCAGGGACCGGGGGCTGGCCCTTGCGGCCGGAAGGCATCCCGGTATTGGGTTTCGCGGCGGCGAGGGGAGGGTGAGATTTGCCCCCGCTGGCCTTCCGGTCGACGGTGCTGGAGAGGCGGGATTACGGCTGCGCCTCCGAGGTGGTCTTCCGAGTCGGAGACGGTTTCTCGCCCCTTCCGGGCCAGTTCGTCCACCTCCTCTGTGGCGGAGGGGGGAGGATAATCCGCCGCCCCTTCAGTGTCTTCCGCCATGAGGGAGGGATTGCCTCCGTGCTGGTGAGGGAGGTGGGAGGAGGAACGGCCTGGTTGCGCCGGAGGAGACGAGGAGACGAGCTGGACATCCTGGGGCCTCTGGGAAGGGGTTTCGACCTCACCGGAGGGGGAGAACACGTGCTGCTCGCCGGGGGGATCGGTGTTGCGCCACTGGCCTACCTCGGGCGCCGGCTGACGGAGAGGGGAGGGAAGGTGACCCTCCTCTGGGGAATGGAGAAGGGGACGGAATACGGTAGCCTTCCCGAGTCGCTGGGTGAGGAGTTCGACCTCCACATCGCCACCGCGGATGGTTCGAGGGGTAAGGAGGGAACGGTGCTCGAGCTCCTCTCCCCGGAGATGACCCCCGGGACCCACCTTTTCTATGCCTGCGGGCCGCGGTCCATGCTTGTGGCCCTTACGGAGCGTCTTTCCGCTGCAGGCCTCCCTTCCCTCCAGGTGAGCGTGGAGGAGAGGATGGCCTGCGGCCTCGGTGCCTGCCGGGGATGTGCGGTGCCCGCCGTGGAGCCTCCGGGGGGCTACCTGGCGGCCTGCCGGGACGGGCCCGTCTTTAGAGCGGAGGAACTGGATTGGAAGCGGATGATGGAATCGATCTGAGGGTGGAACTGGCAGGGATCTCCCTCAAGAACCCCTTCCTGGTCTGCTCGGGGACCTTCGGCAACGGGAGGGAGATGTCCGAGCTGGTGGACCTCAACGCCCTGGGAGGACTGATGACCAAGGCGGTGACCCTCGAGCCCTGCCCGGGGAACCCTCCTCCCCGGCTCTGGGAGACCCCCTCGGGTATGTTGAACTCCATTGGGCTGGAGAACAAGGGCCTGGAGAGGTTCCTGGCCGAGGACCTGCCCTGGCTCTCCCGCTTCGACGTCCCGGTGTGGGTGAACGTGGCCGGCTTCAGCGCCCGGGAGTATGTGGAGGTGGCGGAAGCGGTCTCCCGCTCCGGTCTGGCTGCCGCGGTGGAGCTCAACATCTCCTGTCCCAACGTGGAGAAAGGAGGAGCTTATTTCTCTCGCCGACCCCGTGAGGCGGCCGAGCTGGTGGCTCGCGTGCGGGAGGTCGTGGACATCCCGCTTTTCGTGAAACTCCCCCCGCTGCCGGGTGCCATGCGGGAGACGGCCCTGGCCGTGGCGGAGGCCGGAGCCGACGGGTTAAGCCTCATCAACACCCTACCCGCCATGGCCGTGGACGTGGAGAGGTGTCGCCCTCGCCTGGGGAACGTCACCGGCGGGCTTTCCGGCCCCGCCATCCATCCCGTGGCCGTGCACGCGGTCTGGGAGGCCTCGGGCGCGGTGGACCTGCCGGTCATCGGCATGGGGGGGATATGGTCCTGCAGCGACGCCGTGGAGATGCTCATGGCCGGGGCCGCGGCGGTGGCCGTGGGCACCCTGAACCTCGTCGATCCCCGTGCCGTGCCGCGCCTGGCGGAGGAACTGGCGGGTTTCATGCGGTGGAAGGGTTACCGAAGGGTCCCGGACATGGTGGGCTTGCTGCGCAGGAGGGGTTGGGGATGACGGCCGCGCGCCGCGTTGGGGATCCGCTCATCCTGGCCCTGGACGTCTCGGAATGGGAAAGACTGGAAGCGCTTGCCGAGATGGTCCGGGGGGAGGTGGAAACGGTGAAGGTGGGCCTGGAGGCCTACACGCGCTTCGGCCCGGTTCTGTTCCGGGAGATGAGGGAGAGGGGTTTTCGGGTCTTTGCCGACCTCAAGCTCCATGACATACCCAACACGGTGAGCGGGGCGGTGAGGGCGCTGGCCCGCTGGAGGGTGGACATGCTCACCGTCCACCTCTGCGGTGGGAGGAAGATGCTGGAAGCCGCGGTACGCGCCGCCCACGAGAACGGGGGAAGGGCGGGAGGGACCCCGCTGCTTATCGGGGTCACCGTGCTCACCAGCCTGGAGGACGGGGACCTCGAGGAGATGGGCTGGAGAGGCGGTGTGTCGGAGATCGTGCTCCGGCTTGCCAGGATGGGCGTCTCCTGCGGGCTTGACGGGTTGGTCTGCTCGCCGGCTGAGGTGGCGGAGCTCCGGCGGGAGTTGGGAGAGGGCCCCCTGCTGGTCACGCCGGGAATCCGGCTGCAAGGTGCCGAAACTCATGACCAGGCCAGGACGGCCACTCCGGGCGCGGCCCTCCGGGCGGGAGCGGATTACCTGGTCGTGGGAAGGGCGGTCACCGGACAACCCCGACCCCTGGAGGCGCTTCGGGCCCTGCGGAGGGAGATTGGTTTATCATAGGGATGAATAGGGATGAGGGCGGCGGAAGCCCGGAGCGGGATGTGAAGCGGAGAGGCCTCACCTAGGCGCACCGGTAGCACTTGTCACGAGGAGCGGCCTGAAACCTTTGAATGTGCCGATAAACATTGGAGGCCTGGTACCGAGAAGGCCGGGACCGTGAGACTCCACGCCTCTGCAATGCGTTTGGGGCATGGATCTCAAGGAGCGGCGGAGGACCGTTGAACAGGAGGGTGGGAAATGAACCAGTGGGAGGTGCTGGAGATCCTGGAGAGGGAGAGGGCGGTGCAGAAGGGCCATTTCCTGCTCTCCTCGGGGTTGCACAGCGACACCTATGTGCAATGCGCTCGCGTCCTGCAGCATCCTCATCTGGCGGAGAGCCTGGCCGACGAGCTGGCCCGGGGTTTCGCGGGGCTACCGGTGGACGTGGTGGTCAGCCCCGCACTTGGCGGCATCATCATCGGCTACATGGTGGCCATGGCCATGCGCCGGAGGATGGTCTTCGCCGAGAGGGAGAACGGACGCTTGGCGCTGCGCCGGGGACAGACCCTGCAGAGAGGGGAGAGGGCCCTCATCGTCGAGGACGTCATCACCACCGGGAGCTCGGTACGGGAGCTGATGGAGCTCGTGGAGTCCAAAGGAGGCGTTACTGCCGGCCTGGGGGCGATTATCGAGAGGGGGGAGGACCGCGATTTCGGGGTCCCCAAGAAGGTATTGTTGCGCCTGGAGGCGCCGGTGTGGGAGCCCGATGCGTGTCCCCTCTGCCGGGAAGGCCTGGAGCTGGAGGCTCCCGGAAGCAGGCACCTGACGTGAGGCGTTACCGCTGTTGTGGGGCCGGAGGAGGGGGTTTATACTTATCTGGACATCGGCGTAGGGAGGATGTGACCTGAGGAGGGATATGATGGCCAACCAGAAGCTCCCGGAATTGACGGCGGAACAGCGGAAGGTAGCCCTGGAGAAGGCGGCGAAGGTCAGGAAGGAGAGGGCGGAAATCAAGAAGTCGCTCAAGGAAGGCAAACTGAAGGTCAGCGAGGTCCTGGCCAAGGCCGATGACGATACCTACGGGAAGATGACCGTGAGATCGGTCATCGAGTCCCTCCCCGGCGTGGGGAAGGCGCGCGCCGCGAAGATCATGGAGGAGATAGGCATCAGCGAGACACGCCGCGTAAAGGGTCTGGGTCCCAAGCAGGTCCAGGCCTTGAAGGAAAGATTTTCCTGACAGGCGACATCGCAAGGCCTGTCGCGGCGGGAACCGGGTTCCACGCCGTCAAGTCCAATTCGACAGGAGATATAATGCGACGCGGACGCCTTTTCGTCGTCGCCGGACCTTCCGGCGCGGGGAAAGGTACCCTTGTCGCCGAGCTCCTTAAGCGCTATCCACGGGCTCGCCTGTCCGTTTCCGCCACCACTCGCGATCCCCGTCCCGGGGAAAGAGAAGGAGTGGAATACCATTTCCTGGACCGCGAGGAGTTCCTCAGAAGGGCCGGCGAGGGCGAGTTCCTGGAGTGGGCGGAGGTACACGGCAACCTCTACGGTACCCCCCGCCGCGACGTGGAGGAGTGGCTGGATAGAGGATATGACGTCATCCTAGAGATAGACGTGCAGGGAGCCCGGCAGGTAAGGGAGAGGGTGCCCGATGCGGTGACCGTCTTCGTGGAGCCCCCTTCCCTGGAGGCACTTGAGGAGAGGCTTCGCCGCCGGGGGACGGAGAGCGAGGAAGAGATACGCCGGAGGCTGCGCAACGCGGTACGGGAGAGCGGTGAGAAGGACGGTTTCCGGCACGTGGTGGTGAATGACGAGTTGCAGCGCGCCGTGGAGGAGCTTTGTGCTATATATGAGAGTGAGTCTTCCTCAACGGAAACATAAAAAAGAAGACGGGAGGTAAGCGTTGTGGCACTGATGAAGACCAAGATCGACGACCTTTTAAGGGCGATGAACAATTCCCGGTTCGGATTGACCATCGCCGCCGCCAAGCGGGCGCGGCAGATAAACAATTACTTCCGCCACCTGGGAGACGGGCTGGGGAGGGAGGCAGGCCCCCAAGTGGCCTCGGCTTCCAACAAGGCACTGACCCTGGCCCTGGAGGAGATCGCCCAGGAGAAGCTGGAGTTCGAGGTGCCGGACGACGGGACCAAGTAAGGGTACCGCACAGGGGGATCGTTCGATCTCATGACCTGCGTCGTTTTCGGGGTGACCGGTGGCATCGCCGCTTACAAGGCGGTGGAGGTGGTGCGCCGCCTGGCGGAGAGGGGGTTGGACGTGCGCGTGATAATGACCGAGCACGCCACCCGGTTGGTGGGGCCGGACACCTTTCGCGCCGTTTCCGGTAATCCCGTCTCCGTGCGCCTTTTCGACGCTCCGGGACCGGCCATGGAGCACATCTCCCTGGCCAGGGCGGCCGATTTGGTGGTGGTGGCGCCGGCCACGGCCAACATCCTGGCCAAGATGGCGCACGGCCTGGCGGACGACCTGCTGTCCACCACCCTCCTGGCCACACGGGCTCCGGTCCTGGTGGCTCCGGCCATGAACCGGGAGATGTACCGCCATCCCGCCACTCAGGACAACCTGAGGAAACTGCGGGAGAGAGGAGTTCACGTGGTGGGCCCGGAGAGCGGCGCCCTAGCCTGCGGGGAGGAGGGGGAGGGTCGCATGGCGGAGCCTCCGGCCATAGTGGAGGCCGCCCTGCACATCCTGGGACTTAGAGGAGACCTCTCGGGGCACCGCGTCCTGGTGACTGCGGGAGGGACGCGCGAGCCTCTGGACCCCGTCCGTTTCATCGGTAACCGTTCCAGCGGCAAGATGGGGCATGCGCTGGCCGAGACGGCACGGGAGCTGGGGGCCGAGGTCGTGCTGGTAAGCGGTCCCACCTCTCTCCCGGCCCCGCCGGGGGTGGAGAGGGTCATGGTGGAGACGGCGGAGGAGATGCGCCGGGAGGTCCTCTCCCGTTTCGCGGGCTGTTCGGCAGTGGTGATGGCCGCCGCGGTGGCCGATTTCACCCCCGCCCGTAAAAGTGAGGAGAAGATAAAACGTGGTGGAAGGGAAGGTCTGACCGTGGAACTGGTACCCACACCGGACATCCTGGGCGAACTATGTGCCCGGAGGTCACCAGGGCAGGTACTCGTGGGTTTTGCCGCCGAGACGGGGGATTTACTTGAGAAGGCCAGGAAGAAATTGGATGACAAGGGCGTGGATATCCTGGTGGCCAACGACGTGTCCAGGCCGGGTTTGGGCTTCGATTCCGACCTCAACCAAGCGGTTATCCTCTTCCGGGATGGCAGGGAGGAGGAGCTGGACGTCATGCCCAAGAGAGAACTGGCATTGCGGATATGGAAGGCGGTGTCCGACTTACTGGGTAGCGTTGGAGGTCAAGTCCCTGCCCAGACATGACGATAAAAAACCGTTCCCTTTGGTTACGAGCGGGCGTTGGAGGAGATGAGGTGGCAAAGCTGGTGAAGAGGGGGATAGTACTCAATGTCTCCACCTATCCGCTTCCTACCCTGCTTCCCCGCAAGGCCAACCGCCGCTCCAAGACCCTGACCTTTGATATAAACTTCGACCTGGTGGAGGAGGACGGGAAGACCACCAAGGTCTGGTTCTACCGCGGTTTCCGTTTCCCTCCCCCTCTCGATGACGGGGACCGCGTGGAGGTGGTGGGGAAATACGGGCGCATCTCGAAAGACATATTTTATGCCTCCAGGATTGTGGACCCCAGGAGAAATAGGATATATACTGGTTTTCGGAACCGGAGGATAAAGGCGGAGGAGGTAGCGGAAAAAAGACCTCCTTCCGAGGAGCGTGGCTTTTAGGTCGGAGTGGCGGAATCGGTAGACGCGCTAGGTTGAGGGCCTAGTGAGGAGCTTCCTCATGGGGGTTCAAGTCCCCCCTCCGACACCAGGTTAAGACCCCGGCAAGCGCCGGGGTATCGATTTTAAGGAAGGTGGACCCTAAAAAGGATAGGCAAGGGGTGCCGTCCGGGGGAGGGGGGTTAGTACGCCGTCCGTGGTCAAGCATGTCCCTGGGGAAGCGTTAGGTCAGGCGCTTGCAGGGGCATGAGACCGGCCTTCCAGCCTGGCCCACGTTTTTCCGGGCCTCCCTCGCATACGGGAGCCTCCCTTCCCTGGGCTCCTTCCACTCTCTCCGGGAAAAGGCCGGGAGGCGGGTTAGTGCCCCTCTCCCGCTTCCGGCGAAGGCGACCCGTCTTAATGGTAGTCGGACAGGAATTCCAGGATCAGGGAGTTGACCTCCTCGGGCCTCTCCTGCTGCACCCAGTGGCTGCACCGGGGAATGTATTTTATGGTCAGGGGACCCTCCACTTCTTCCTGGAAGTCGTAGGTGAGCTCCTTCCCCAGGGCCCGGTCCTCCTCGCCCCATATGACCAGGGTGGGGCAGCGGACCTTGGCCCGGGTGGAAGATGCGGCGCGCGGAGCGCGCAGGAACTGGCGGAACGCGGCCCGGTAGTAGTTGATGCCCCCCGTGAGGGCCCCCGGCTTGGCCGCCGCCTCCTTGAACATGGCGATGTCCCGCTCGGTCAGGGCATCCTTGTCCAGCAGCCAGCCGCGGAAGGCCTTCTCCACCAGGCGGTAGTCGAAGGCGCGGAGCGCCAGCTCTGGTAGGATGGGGATCTGGAACAGGAACATGTAGTAGGAACGCCGGAGCTGCGCGCGGTTGGTCATGAGGTGGCGTATGAGCACCGACGGCGGGGGGCAGTTGAGGATAATAAGGCGGTCCACCATCTCCGGGTAACGGGCGGCGAACGGCCAGGCCACTCCACCTCCCCAGTCGTGGGCCACCAGCACCGCGCTTATCTCCCCCAGGTGGCGGATGAGCCCGCGTACGTCCTCCATGAGGGCGGAGAGGCGGTAGTGCATCACGCCCACGGGTTTCTCGGTCTGGTTGTAGCCCCGCATGTCCGGGGCCACGACCCGGAACCTCTCCGCCAGCGCCGGTATCTGGTGCCTCCACGAGTACCAGAACTCCGGAAAACCGTGCAGGAGGAGTACCAGCGGCCCCTCACCGGCGGTCACGTAATGCATGCGCAGGTTGTTGACGTGAGCATAACGGTGCTCCCATGACTCCTCGCCCATCGCTACCTCCTTGGTTCCCGAACTCCCCCTGACCGTAATCCCGAGCTCCCCGACCGTAAGGCAGAAACGCACACGGGCGTCGAACGCCTTTCCGCGGTACCCTTCCTGTGGCCAGGGTTTGCGTCGTCACGTCCCATTCATTTTATCAACCCGCCTGAGGAGCGGCGTATTCTCGCGGCGGTGTCGCCGGGAGCCGTGCCCGCCGGACCGAAATTCCGTCAGCGCATTTAAGAGGGGCCGAAAGTTACCTATCCATAGCGGGGGGAGAACCGCCGTTCCACTAATTCTGAGGAGCGGCGTATTCTCGCGGCGGTGTCGCCGGGAGCCGTGCCCGCCGGAACGGAATTCCATCGGCGTATCGAAGCCGGACCGGGGAAGGCCCTCCATAACGGGAAGAGAACCGCCGTTTCTGCCTCTGAGGTACAGTCCGGACCGTAGCCTCCTGGTCGGATGTGTTACCGCGGAATGTAAAATAGGTTAAACCGGCATGCCGGAAAGGGCGTGCGGGAGAGACTTAAGGGGCGCGATCGGAGCTATGGGGAAGGACATGGTCACTTCTGCTGGAGGGAGCGGGGAGGCGGGTGGGGCACTGGCCTCCTTCCGCCACCGCGATTTCCGGCTTCTCTGGTCCGGGGCTTTCGTCTCTAACGTGGGGACCTGGATCCATAACACCGCTCTTTTATGGTTCGTCAAGGAGACCACGGGGACCAACACCTGGGTAGGGGCGGTGAACATGGCCAGCTTCCTGCCGCTCTTTTTACTGGTCCTGTGGTCGGGTTCTTTGGCCGACCGCCTGGACCGCCGCAAGATGATAATCGCCACCCAGTCGGCCATGATGTTGGGGGCGTTGGGGATGGGGCTTTGCCTGCGCGCCGGCCTCTCCTCCATGGGTGCCATCATCCCTTTGACCGCGGCCATGGGGCTGGCCTTCGTCTTCAACTTCCCCGCCTGGCGGTCCATCATCCCCGACCTGGTGCCTCCCCGGGACATGCTGAACGGGATCGCCCTGGATGCCGCCCAGTTCAATCTGGCGCGGTGCGTGGGCCCGCTGCTGGGGGCCCTGGTGCTGAACCTATGGGGCGCCGAGACCGCCTTCTACGTCAACGCCGCCAGCTTTCTGGCCGTATTGGCCGCCCTTCTCCTCCTGCGCACCAAGACCCCGCCGGTGGGGAAGGCGGGGGCTACCGGTTCGCACATCCTGGAGGTCCTGAGGCTGGCCGCCGGTGAGGGGTGGGCCCGCAATCAGCTCCTGCTTCTGGGGGTGATGTCCTTCTTCGGGCTCTCCTTCCTGGTGCTCCTCCCCGGTTTGTCCAGGGACGTGCTCATGCGCGGCTCGGGGGGATACGGCGCGCTGCTGAGCGCCATAGGAGCGGGAGCGGCGGTCGGGGCTCCTCTGGTCACCCTCCTGAGGCGCCGCCTGCCGGAGAGGGCGATCATCAAGGCCTCCGCCGTCGTGGTGGGACTCGCCCTTCTGGGCGTGGCGGTATGCCGCGTATTCTGGCTGTGCGTGGTCCTGTCGGTGATACTGGGGACCTCCTCGCTCATGATGAGCGCGGCCATCAACACCGTGTTACAGGCCCGGGTGGGGAGAGAGATGCGGGGGAGGATCATGAGCCTCTACATCCTGGTCTTCCAGGGCCTCTATCCCCTTGGCGGGATGTTCCTGGGCTTCATGTCCGACCGGATAACCATACCCTGGACCCTGGTCCTTGGCGGTTCGGTTTGCACTGCTGCCGGACTCACGGTGGTCCTGTTCCCTTCTCTCTTGAGGCATGCCGTCACCTCGGCGAGGGATACCCAGGGGGCTTGATACAGGTCTCACGTGCCCGACCGCCTTGTGAGCCGGTCCGGACGGTCCGTCCTGCGCCCTGCGGATTTGAGTTGGGGGCGGGCGATGGGGTGCGGAGAGAAGCCTGGGCCTCCGGGGCGGTGAGACGCGATCTTCCCCGCCCCGATCCCGCCGGATGGGCCGGACGAAGCGGAGAGGAAAGCCCTCGTAACATGGGGGACCGTGGTGCTGTGCCGGGGCAATGCAGCGGGTGTTATCATATACACGAGCCGCGTGCCGCGAGCATGGGGAGGTGGAGTTGAAAGCAGCGTCCAAGCTCATTTACATGATCTTCGCCTACCTGCTGGGGACGGTGAACCTCTCCTATATCCTGGCCAGGAAGGAATTGGGCCTGGACCTGCGGCGCAGCGGGAGCGGGAACCTGGGGGCCTCCAACCTGGCCGTGCACCTGGGAAAAGGAAAGGCGGCGATGGCCTTTTTCGCCGATTGCGCGGAGGAGGCGGCAGCTCTCCTGGTGGCCAGGGCCCTGGGATGGAGCGAGGCATGGCAGGCCGCCGCTGGGCTGGCGGTCATCGCCGGGCACAACTGGCCCTTCTATCTCCGTTTCCAGGGCGGGAGGGGGATGGCCATGGCCTTGACCGGCACTCTCATCCTCCTCCCCTACGAAGGGCTGGTGCTGGTGGGTTTCCTCACCCTAGGGGTCTTCAGCCGCCACACGGCGGAGATGAACCTCTTGGCCCTCTTCCTGGTCCCCGTGTTGGCCTGGCGGTGGGGAAGGCCGGCGGCATTTATCGCCTTTACCCTGGGAGTGCTCGCCTTTGCGCTCCTGCGGCGCGCGCAGGGGAGCCCTGAGGTGGGAAAGAAAAAATTGAGGGAGGACCCCCGGAAGGTACTCTGGAGCCGGATCATCTATGACCGGGAGGCGGATTGACGCGCGCAGTGGAGGAGGCACTTCCGGAGGGCGTCCGGTTGACGTGCGGGGTGGCGGATGCCTCGTCGTTCAGTGAATGAGGTGGGCGTGGAGGCAGGCGGGAGAGGGGAAGCCCATCCGCCGGGGGCCAGAGAGCTCGCCGGCGGTGTGCTGGAGGACCTGCGGGCGCTGTGGGCCAACCGGGATTTCCGCCGCCTGTGGGTAGGACAGTCGGTATCCTCCATCGGGGACTGGCTGGCCACCTTCGCCCTCATGGCCCTGGTCTGGAACCGTAGCCGATCCGCGGCGGCGGTGGCCGGGCTTTTGGTCCTCCGCGTCGTCCCCTCGGCCTTCTCCGGTGCCGTGGCCACCTGGATAAGCGACCGCTGGGACCGCAAGAGGATCCTCATCTACTGCGACGTCCTGCGGGGGTTACTCATCATGTGGGTGGCGGTCCTGGATTCGCTGGCCTACCTGTACGTCCTCATCTTCGGCATGGAATTCATAACCATCATCTACCTGGCCGCCCGGGACGCCAGCCTCCCAAACCTGGTGGAAGGGGATAACCGCCTCACCATGGCCAACTCCATGACCCTGGGTAGCGCCTACGGGTCCATACCCCTGGCCGCTGCCGTCTTCGCCCTGCTCACGGTGGGGAGCTCACCCCTCTTTCGGGGACTGGAGGGGATGGTCTTCTTCTCCGACCACCCCTACGCCTTTTCGCTCCTTGCGGATGCCCTGACCTTCTTCTTCTCCGCTCTTATGATAAAACGTATCTCCAGGCCCCTGATCCTCGCCCGGGAGGAAAGGGAGGCCCAGGAGAGGGCGGAGAGGGTGGACTTCCGCTCCGTGCTCACCTTCGCCTTTCGCAACCGCTTCATGCGCACCCTGACCGCGGCTCTGGCCACCGGCACCCTGGGCGGCGGCGCGCTCTTCGCCGTGGGAGTGGTCTATGTGCACGAGGTGCTGAGAGGGAACGACACCCAGTTCGGCTTCCTCATGGCCCTTTTCGGGCTGGGCATGCTGGCGGGCATCGTGGGCCTGCAGTTCCTGGCCCGGGTGCGGGCCAAGTGGTTCATCTTCAAGCTGGGGTTGCTCTGCGCCGGAGGGACGCTGATATGGATGTCCCTGCTCACGGTGATGTTCATGGCCTACCTGGCGGCGCTGGTGTTCGGGGCCGCCTTCTCGGCCATCTTCCTCACCGGCATCACCATGGTCCAGGAGGTCATCGAGGACCGCAACCGAGGGAAAGCCTTCGCCGCCTTCCATTCCGTATCCCGCGTCTTCCTGCTGCTGGGGGCGGCGCTGGCCGCGGGCCTGGCGGGAGCGGTGGGCGATTTCCGCCTCCATCTTGGCGTTTTCCGCCTTCACGTCTGGGGGACCACCATCGCCATGTTCGCCGCAGGGGTACTCATAGCCTCGGTGGCCTTCCTCCCCCTACGGCAGAGGTTGGAGGAGAGCGAGGCCGGACTGCCGGTTACGGGAGAGGACCTGGAGGCTGGAGCGGGGCGGAGCCTTCCCCCGCCCAGCCACGCCTAGATGAAGGCCGCCCCCACCACCCCCGGTCCGGTATGGCACCCCATGACCGGGGTGAACTGGGAGACGATTATCTCCCCCCGCGTCTCCGTGCCCCCGCCGATCATCTCCGCCAGCTGCTCGGCCTCCTCAGGGGCGGAGGCGTGGAAGACGGCCACGCGGAGGGGTCCCCGCCGCTGGCCGAACTCCTTGACCCGGGCGGCTATGAAGCGGCGGGCCTTGGCCGCGGAACGTTTTCTGGAGGCCAGCGCGGCCTCCCCGTCTTTGAAGCGAAAGACCGGCTTGATGGAGAGGGCTTCGGCGGCCATGGCGGCAATGGCGTTGACCCTCCCGCTCTTGCGAAGGAACTCGAAGGTGGAGATGTAGGCGAAGAGCTCGGCCGAAGAGCAGAGCTCGCGTCCCAGGCGCAGGCATTCCTCCAGCGGCTCGCCCCGGCGGGCGGCGTCGGCGATCTCCAGGACGGCCAGGCCCTGCGCCATGGCCGCGGTACGGGAGTCCAGCACCTCCACCCTGGCCTCTCGGAAGGTGTCCGCGGCTAGGCGGGCGTTGTTGTAGGTGGCGCTCATGGTGGAGGAGATGGTCACCACGAGGATGGCCTCATACCTCTGGGAGAGCTCGGAGAAGGCCTCAAGGAAGGCGCCCGGAGTGATGGCGGAGGTGGTGGCGGGCTGGGAGAGGTGAGGTAGTCGCGCGTAGAACTCCTGGGGGGTGATGTCCACGCCGTCCCGGTAGAGCCTGCCGTCGAGTTGCAGGGTGTATGGCAGCACGACTATTCCCAGCTCCTCTGCCATGGAGGCCGGGATGCAGGCCTGGCTGTCGGTCACGACGGCTACCTTCATGTCCTGCCCTCTTTCCCCGGGAAACAGTCCGGTGCACGGTCGATACTACCTTAACAGACCGGCGGTGGATGCGGAAGGGCAAAGTGGCTGGGCTTATGCCACGGAAAAGGCGATGGGAGCCGGGGCGCCGATCCATCAGGCTGGAAAATCCAGGCATGAATGAAGAGCGGGAGGTGTGCCCCGGCCATCGCGCCATGCGGCATTCCTTAATATTTTGGCCGCGGCGCAGATGGGAGGGGAAGGATATGCTCGTGCGGATGGCCATGCGGTGGTCCTTACGGAGGGAATGGAGGCGCATCGAAAACGGGGATATCCGGGCCGGGCGCCTTGCGCTGGGGAGACTCCTGGGGAGGGAACAGCCCGCATTTTTGAGGCATCCAGCCCCATTCTTGGCAATTATTACTATTAGAGGGCTATTAGAGGAGAGCTCCCCAACCCGGGAGGCCCTCGTCGGCCCCGATGCCGATGCGGAAGGCGCATGCGAAGCACCGCTCCACCACGGTCGTGAAAAGCGAGGCGGGGAAAGCGCAGAAGGCGGAGCCGGGATACGGCATGCGCACGATGAGGATTAAAGGCCGGGAGTGAGGTGCCGATTTAGTTTATGAACGCGAGGCACGGATCGGAGAAGGGGCCTACCAGGACAAGGGCGAAAATTTGCACGGCATCTGAAGGGTACGATCTTCTTGCGACATTTTCTCCTTTTAGGAGGCTGGTTGGAGTCCATGAGGACCTGAAAATCCTTTCGGCAGGATCGCCGTTATCGGACTTACGGGGAAAGGGAGGTAAGGCGATGAGGCGGTGCGCTGGCTGCGGGGTCCCCACCCTGGTGGGAAAGGAGTTGACCTGGCGGGAAAACGGGGTCATCGTCCAGACCAGGGATCCCGATCACCGCATGATCTTCTACGAATCGGAGAACCTGGACCAGCTCTTCCGGGGGATAGAGGAGATCATCGGGGTGCCCATAGGGCACATCGTCATCGAGAGTAAGCGCCGTGAGACGAAGGAATACGTGGAGAACCTCATGCCGGCGCCGGTGAGAAAGGTGGCCCGTTACGTGGGCCTCAAGCCCATGATCAGGCGCCTCAGCGTCAACGGCATGGCCTACGGCTTCGGGCACGTGCGCCTTGCGCAAAAGAGGGTGCACTTCCGGGACGACGATTACGTGTGACCATGCTGGTGAGCAACCCCCATTCCCTATACTTCCTATGCGGGGAGATCCTGGGGGCCTGGGAGGCCATCGACGGGCGCGAGTGCTGGGTGCGCTATGAGGAAGTGGCGCCTAACTCTTACGAGGTGACCACCTCCGTCGGCTCTCATCCCCTGGAGCTCGCGGAGAGGCTGCAACCTCCGCGTTACGCCTATCGGCCGGGAAAGTTGGAGCTCGACAAGTGCCGGGCCTGCGGTGTACCCGCGGCAGTGGCCTCCTGTCGCTGGGACGAGGCCTTGGGGACGATCACCGATCCCTCCACGGGGCGGAGGATGGCCATCTTCGGCCCTTCCGGACTGGAGGCGGTATTTGAGGACCTGGAATCCGAGCTGGGTGAGACCATCCCGGAGACCATCATCGAGGCCCAGCGGAGGTATACCGTGCGCACCCTGCGCCGAGAGGAGCTGGAAGGCGGCACGGAGGGCATCGGAAAGATGCTGGCCGTACGCGGGCTGGGGCTGCTGGAGGACATCCGCTTGGGCAGGGAGGGCCTGGACCTCGCCCTCCACAACGCCTGCGTCCCGCTGGTCCTGGCGGGGCTTTTCCAGGGCGCCTACGAGGTGGTGGTCGGGAAGGAAGGTAGCCGGGTCACCTGGGAGATGTCCCGGGACGGGTATCTCGAGGTTCACGTAAGCCCCGCCTGAATTCCGGGATGCGAGCCTTACGGGACAGCCCTTGCCCCCACTGCGGCGCTTCCGAATATATATCAAGCTATCAAACGCAGGGAAGCCTTAGTGCGAGCAAGAGGCCACGTCGTCGGGCAGCCGCTTGTACCGGCATCCGATGCGGGAGCTTGAGCCGGGTCCTGCCGCGAGGGCGTTCCGGCGCACGGGGAGGAGGTCGGGCCCGGTGATGCCTGGCGTTTGAGGTCTGCTTCCCAAAAAGAGAGCGGGTCTCTTTGCAGAAGTTTGTCCACGGGGAAGGTGGCCCAGGCGATTCGGACGTGCCGGGCATGCGGACCATAGCGCCGGCTGCATCAAAGCGGTACGATGGGTAAGCGGACCACGGATGCCCTTCAAACGGATCCCATGGAGGGCTTTGGCCGCTGGACGGAATGACGGGGGGTGTGCTTTCCACATGAGCGAGCATGAGGACCGGTCACCGCTGTTGCTGAAGGTCATCCTCCGCCAGGAGCTGGCGCGGTTGCGGGAGGAGGATTCCTCTCTGGCCCAGATGGAGGCCTTGGCCCTCAACCTGGGTTGGGAAGAGGTATCCGCCGGGTTGGAAGAGGCCAGGAGGGGCCTGAACGAGGCCCGGAAGGGCCTCCAGGAAGCCGTGGAGGCCGCCGTACGCCTACAGTCGGCATCGGCTCATTCCCATCCTCATACTCACATCCATGAGCACGAGCACCTCCATCCCCACGGCCACCAGCACCCGGAGGCGGTGGAGGGAGAGCATGGGCACCCGCACGAGCACACCCACGAGCACCCTCACGAACACCCCCATCACTGAAGGCCACGATGACCGCATGGATCACGATAGTGATCTCCCGCGCTGATGCCGGGGCCATATTCCGAGTTTCAGAGGGCAACCCGCATGGATGACCACGGTCAATCCTGTGATCCGAGATGGGTCTCGGATACCGGATTGGGTGGGGGCATTGGCGAAAGGCGCCTTTCCTGCCGCTTGAGGAGCCGAACGGCCGTCCGACACGGTGCTTTTTGGGGAGGGCGGCCCCCTTTTTACGGCTCACGGGACCGATTCTGGAATCCCGTGGGCTCCAGACGGCCTTCGCCCCTGCGCATGGATGAGAGCATGGATGAGAGTGTCCTTTGATGATTCCCTTGGCCGTCACCCCCTCGCCGGGAGCGCGGTCAACCGGCGGAGGACCCGCCGCCCCCGAAGCCGCCCCCGGCGGACCCGCCTCCGAAACCCCCACCAGATCCTCCGGAGGAGGGCCTTGAAGAAAAAGTGCGCGAGAGGCTTCCGTGCATTGATTCCAGGCTTTTAGCCAACGCCACGGGCCCCCTTACGGGATCGGCGGCGGAGTACCAGCCGGGTGGTTTGTCGTAGAGGCCCTCGAACCTCCTCGCCCATTTTTCGGCCACGCCCAGTACGAGCGCGTAGGGGAGGTTACTCTCGAAGTCCTCCGGCTCCATGTGCTCCATTTCCGTCTTCTCCGCGATAGCCAGATATTCCCTGAAGCCCATGGCCTCCCCGTAGGCGCGGGAACCGGCACGCGAGCGCCGGGGCATGACCCATCCCACCGCCCAGACGACGAGCCCCGCCGGTGCCGGGGCCAACACGGGCACCAACAGCCAGCCGAGGTCGAACCAGCGCGAGAGGAGGAGGAACAGGGCGGCAGAAAGGCCGATGAGCCCATGTCCGATGTACAGGTAGGTGCGCCGCACCTTGGCCGGGTCGCGCGAGAACAGCCCGCGGGACACGGCCTCTTTCCTTATGTCTTCCCTGAGGGGCTGCAGGTGAGCATGGAACTTGTCCTGGAGGTCCTCCTCCGTGACCCTCTCTCCGGACTCGAAGAGGTGGCGGAGCAAGCTCTCCTCGTAAGGCAATAGCCCGGAGGGCTCCTTCTTCAGGCGCTGGAACCCGAAGACGCGCCGCCTGATGATACCCCTTCTCTCCTCCTCGAAGATCCTCAGGTGGCCGCGCACGGCCAGGTCCACGATGGTGGCGGTGATATCCACGACCTCGGGCCTCTGTCGCACCAGCATGCCCACCACGGCGGGAGGCAAGCCCTCCGGCGGGTCGTAGCGCACTGCATGGCCTCTGCGGCCTCCCGCATCCCTTCCCTTCCTCCACCAGAGGGCGAGCATGAAAGCCAGGGTCCCCAGAAGGATGGCGGAACCGGAGGCTATCCCCACCATGCCCGCCACGCTCCGGTAGGTCCAGGGGACCGATACCAGGCCTTTGGGAAAGGCGGCATCGATGGTGAAAGTGGTATAGGGCGGGACACCCATGGCTTCCCACCACAGGAGGCCGTCATCCCTGCCGGAGCGGTATTCCCGTGGCGGCGTAAAGGGGTCCACATACAGCGCGGTCGCCACCTCCTCCGGATCCGCGCCCTCGGGCAGCCGCACCGTAACCCTGGAGGAATGGATATCCGCTTCCCTGGCACGGGAGACGGCGTTCCAGTAGAGGCGGTCGTACTGAGGGGCGAATATGAGGGCACCGCTCACGCGGTATTCAATGGTCCATCCCAGGGTCTCGTCGGTGGCCTGGAAGGAGATGCGCACCCTCTTACCGCCCTCCACGTCCTCCACCTTCCATGTGGCAGGGTCCAGGGGGTTTCCCCCCAGGTCATAGACGGCGAAGTCGTAAAGGCGGACCTTGCCGTAGGTCCTTCCCTCCTCGAATACCGCCGCATGGGTGGGTATGTCACGGGTAAGGTAGGTGAAACTTCCCCGGAAGCGCACCACCTGGGTCTCGCGCACGGTGAAGGTGGCGTCGGGGTGCACGGTGATGTCCACGTCGAAGCGTTCGAACCCCCAGCTCTTCGAGGGACCGGGAGACTCCTCCTCCGGGGCAGCAGGTCCCGTGGAGGCGAAGCCGGCACCGGTGAGGTCCATGATGCGCACCGGCCAGGAGGCGGTGAACTCGAAGGAGGCCCGCGCTTCCAGCTTCTCCAGCTCGGCGATGGCGATCCGGTCGCCCACCACGCGCTTTTGCACGTGCCCCTTATACCCCGTGGTCTTGACCTGCATCAGCAGCTCGCCGTGGGCGACGGCCGCGGGAAGCTCCACGGAGACGGATGATTCCATGACCGGCGAGGAGCGCTCCACGGGCACTCCCGTCCAGCGCAATACCGCCCGTTCTCCCTCCACCTCGAGGGCCCCGGAAACGGTGTACTCGTAGATCACGGTGGACGATGCACCGGACGACGAGGAGTTGAACCACAGGACGGCCCCCTTTTCGTCCTGCTCCAGGTCCCAGAGGTCCTCGGGGAGCGGTTCGCCACCGCCGTCCAGGACCCGCGCCTCGACCACCCTGCCCAGTTCGACGGGCACCGTGATCCCCACCCATCCCGAGGGGTCCTGGAAGAGATAGGTAACGCGGTGCCGCACGGTAACCATCCCGTCCGCGTGCACCAGAAAGGAGGAATGGAAGGCCTCGTAGGTATAGGTAGGCTGGGCATGGGCGGCGGGGGAGAAGAGAGCCGTCGCGAAGGCCAGGAGAAACAAGGTGGCCATCAATGTCGACGGGCGGGATTGCGACAACCGGTGAAGGAGGGCAAATCGGTGTATGGTCCCTTTGCCTCGGCGCACTTCAGGTTCATGCGAGCGGCTGCGGAGAGGAAAAGCCTTTCCGCTTCCCGTACGTCGGTGTAAGATGCGGTCGTCCATGCCATCGACTCCGGGGTTACGGGCACCTTCAGGTTATTTAAACATAAAAAGAAGGGCTCTTTCACCCCGCTTCGGATAGCTATCCAAGCCGCCCTCCCCCACAAGCTTGTGGCATGGCGAGTTCCCTCGAAATCGATCACTTGCCGCCTGCCGACCGGAAAAGGCTCCTCGGGGGCATTGGTCCCGAGGGCAGGGCGCGTTTCCGAGGCGATGGGATATCCTGAGAGGTTGCGGCCTCTCGCTTCTGCCGGCTTTTTCCTTTTTACGGGTAAGGAACTTTACGTCGCTCTCCGCCATCAGGCGCGTAGGCCTTGTAACGGTTGCTTCCCACATACGCCACTCGAAGGCCACGGCGTGGTTCCCGGGCCGACGAGACATCTCGCTTACCGGCGGCCAGAGGTTTCATGGTCCCGCTTCAAGGGGAGGCGGCGGGTGGGCGAAGGTGTGGGGGAACGGCGGTAAAGGCAGTTAGACGATGATAAAATGCATGTGCCGGAGAACGTCCAGCCATGCGGATGGCCGGGGTTGGCGGGAGGCTGGGGGAGATGCCCGGGCCTATGTCGGTAAAGGCGGGGCAAGGAGAGGTCGTGGAGGCAATGCCTCATGGCCATCTCTCCAGGAGCGAACGTTACGGGCGGGAGCCCTCCTTTCGGAAAGGTTCGAGAGGACGATTCAAAGGCGCTCAAGCGTGCCGATGCATGCGTCTGAGGACGGGGGAGGGGTGGTCTGCAGTCTTATCACGGCACGGAGAAGAAAGGGGCGGACATGCGGGCAATGAGGATATGGGTGCTCTCCGACAACACGGCGGCTCCGCCGGTGTTCGAGGCGGAGCACGGGCTATCCCTCCTCCTGGAGGTGGAGGGGAAGAGGTTCCTCCTCGATACGGGGCAGGGGGAGGTGGCGCGTCGCAATGCGGACCGGCTGGGTCTGGACCTGCGCTCGGTGGAGGCGGTGGTCCTCTCCCACGGGCACTACGACCACACGGCGGGGCTGCCTTTCCTGCTGCAGCGCACGGGCCCGAAGAGGGTCATATGCCACCCCAATGCTTTTGATTCCAAATATTACCAGAGAGGAGATATTTGGCGGTTCATCGGCATGCCCTGGCGGAGGGAATTCCTGGAAAGCGCGGGCGCACTCGTCGAGGAGAACACCGGGCCGCTGGAGCTGGCGGACGGGGTATGGGTGACCGGGGAGATACCCCGGCGCACGGAGTTTGAGCCCGGCGACCCCGATTTGAAGTGCGAAAGGGACGGCGAATTGGTGGCGGATCCCTTCCTCGACGACCAGGGGATAGTGGTGGATGCCGGAGAGGGACTGGTGGTCTTGTTGGGGTGTGCCCATGCGGGAGCGGTGAATACCTGCCTTTACGCCCGCAAGGTCGCCGGGAAGGAGAGGATACTGGCCGTGGTGGGGGGATCGCACCTGGCCTTCCTGGGAGAGGAGCAGCTCACGGCAACCATATCCGCTTTCCGGGACATGGACCCCCTGCGACTGGCCTTCTCCCACTGCACAGGGCAGGAAGCGGCCTGCCGGCTGGCCGCCGCCTTCGGAAAACGCTTCATCTTCACCCAGGCCGGAAACTGCTTGGAGCTGGGGGATCATCCTTCTGAGGGCACCCGCCCGCCTCCAGCTTTGGTCGGCCCGGTGGGCTTTCCTCACTACCCGTGAACGCCGGAGCAGGAGCGATGACCGCGTCCCGAAGGATTATACTATTACGGTCGGGATAGGAACGGGAGCGACATGCCCGGGACGGGATGCGGGCTCGGCGGCCGTTGCCGCGAGGGGCGGCGACGGTGGGAAGTCCGTCTCCTGGGAGGGTAACGGAAGGAGGTAGGTCGGGTTGTACAGGGAGAAGTTTTCGCTGCAGGACAAAGTGGCCATCATCACCGGCGGGAGCCGCGGCATAGGGAAGGCCATCGCCGAGGGTTTCGCCGAGATGGGGGCTAAGGTGGTCCTGGCCAGCCGCAAGGCCGAGGCCCTGGAGGAGGTACGCAGGGGCATCCAGGAAAGGGGAGGGGAAGCCCACGTCATCCCCACTCACATGGGGGACCTCGAGGGCATCGAGAGGCTGGTCCAGGGGACCCTGGACAGGTACGGGACCATAGACATCCTGGTGAACAACGCCGCCACCAACCCCGTCTTCTGCAGCACGGCGGAGATCGAGGAAGCGGCCTGGAACAAGATCATGGACGTCAACGTGAAGGGGGTCTTCTTCCTGACCCAGAAGGTGGGGAAGGTGTTGTGCGACAAGGGTTCGGGCTCGGTGATCAACATCTCCTCCGAGGCCGGTTTCTGCCCCACCCCCTTCCTGGGAGTTTATTCCATATCCAAGGCGGCGGTGAACATGCTCACCAAGGTCTTCGCCCAGGAGTGGGGGCCCAAAGGGGTGAGGGTGAACGCCATAGCCCCCGGGCTGGTGCGCACCCATTTCAGCCAGGCCCTGTGGGGCAACGAGGCCATCCTCCAGACTGCCCTGGCCTCCATCCCTCTGGGCAGGATAGCGGAGCCGGAGGAGATCGTGGGCCTGGCCATCTATCTGGCGTCCGAGGCCTCGAGTTACGTGACGGGGCAGGTCTTCCTCGTGGACGGGGGCCGCGAGGTCTTCGCCTGATGCTTCCCTCCCCGGTGGCGGGCGCAGGGCGACGAGCGGGAGAGGACCGACGAAGGCGGGAATTGGGGAGATAATGGCATGGGAAGCGATAAGGGAAAGGCGAAGCCCTCCCTCTGGGAGCCCGTGCGCCTCGGTGGGCTCCTGCTCCGCAACCGCACGGTGATGCCTGCCATGGGAACCGGATACGCCTCCGTGGGGGGCGAGGTCACCCCCAGGCTAACCGCCTACCTGCGGACGCGGGCCGAGGGAGGGGTGGGGCTCATCATCACCGAGGTGATGGCCGTGCATCCCCTGGGAAAGGGCTTCGCCTCCGAATTGGGCATCTACGACGATTCCTTTCTGCCCGGGCTTTCGGAACTGGCCCGGGCGGTAAAGGGGGCGGGAGCCGCGGTGGCGGCGCAACTCCACCATGCCGGGCGGGAGACCTTTCCCCAGGTGATAGGGGATCAGCCCGTCGCCCCCTCGCCCATCCCCAGCAGGGCCATGGGGCAGATGCCTCGAGCCCTCACCAGAGAGGAGATAGGGGAACTGGTATCCCGCTACGCGGATGCGGGCAGGAGGGCGAGGGAAGCCGGTTTCGACGCCGTGGAGATACACGGGGCGCACGGTTACCTGGTCAACCAGTTCCTCTCCCCCTATTCCAACCGTCGTGACGACGAGTACGGCGGCGACGCGCCCGGGCGCTTCCGCTTCGCGCGGGAGGTGGTCAGGGCGGTGAAGGAGGGGGCGGGTCGCGATTTTCCGGTCATCTTCCGCTTCTCGGCCTCCGAGGACGTGAAGGGAGGCTACGACCTGGATTACCTCCTGCCCCTCCTGCCCTTGCTGGTGCAGGACGGCGTGGACGCCTTCCACGTCTCCCGGGGAGTGTACGATTCGCCCGGCAACCCAACCTGTCCCGGGCTTCATCACCCGGAAGGGATAAACGTGGAGTACGCGGCTCGAGCAAAGGAGGCGGTGGGCGTCCCGGTCATCGTGGTGGGGAAGCTCCATGACACCCGCCTGGCGGAGGAGGTGGTGGCCTCGGGGCACGCCGACATGGTGGCCTTCGGTCGCCAGCACCTGGCCGACCCCCACTTCCTGGCCAAGGCCATGGAGGGGAGACATGAGGACATCCGGCCCTGCCTGTCCTGCAACCAGGGGTGCATCGAGCGCCTGATGTTCGAGTTCCGTTCCGTGACCTGCACCGTGAACCCGGATTGCGGCAACGAATGGCGCCTAGTTCGCGGCACACGGGGACGCAAGGGCCCCTTCCTGGTGTTGGGGGCCGGGCCGGCGGGCCTCCAGGCGGCCATCACCCTCCGGGAAGGGGGAGCTGAGGTCCGGGTGGTGGAAAGGGAGGACGAACCCGGAGGGCAGTTGCGGTCAGCCTCCCGGCCTCCCCACAAGGAGCCTTACCGGAGATGGGTCGACTGGGCGGTCCGCCGCCTGGAGGGACTGGGGGTAAGAGTGGAGGCGGGGCGGTCCTCTTGGCGGGAGGCGCTCCCGGAGGAAGATTGGGAGGGAGTGGTGGCCGCCTGCGGTTCGGAACCCGTCATACCTTCCCTGCCGGGTGTGGAGCTCTCCCACAACCTGGAGGCCAGGGAGGTCCTCCTGGAGCATGTGAGGCCCGGAAAGCGGGTGCTGGTGGTGGGAGCGGGTCTCGTGGGCATGGAGACCGCCGATTACCTCCTCGCTCGTGGCCATGAGGTCACCGTGGTGGAGGAGGCGGAGACGCCGCCTGTCTCCCCGCTCACCTCCCACGGGTATTACCTCCACCGCCGCCTGCGTGACGAAGCGCGCCTCCTCCTGGGGGCCAGGGTGATTAAGGTGACCGCCTCGGGTGCGGTTATCCGTCGAGTGGGGGGTGTGGAGGAGGAGGTGGAGGCGGACAGCGTGGTGTGGGCGGTGGGTTCCGTCCCGCGGAGGGAGCCGCTGCAGGCCGCCGCCGAGTTGGGCCTTAAGACGGAGTCGGCCGGGGATGCGGTGGAGCCGCGTCGCCTCCTGGAGGCCGTGCACGAGGGAGCCGCGGCGGCCAGGGCTCTCCTCTATCCCGAGGAAGCGGAGGAAGAAGGAAGGGGTTAAAGGAGGGACGAGAAGGTCTGCGGCCGGATGCTCCCCGAACCTCCCCGTCAAGCGTCATAAGCAAGTGCCGGGAAGCCCGAAGGTTCAAAGAAAGGCCTGAATGGTTGGAAAAACCTGGGAGCGCCACTGCAGAGAGGTCATGAGACGAGAGACGAATGGAAGGGGGTGTTCGCGGTGAAGGAATACATGGACGGAAGGGTGGTCATCACCAAGGGAGACATCACCACCTTCGAAGTGGACGCCATCGTCAACGCCGCCAACAGGTCCCTTTTAGGAGGAGGTGGGGTGGACGGGGCCATTCACCGGGCGGCAGGGCCCCAGCTCCTGGAGGAGTGCCGAACCCTGGGCGGCTGCGAGACCGGACAGGCGAAGATCACCAAGGGTTACCGGCTTCCCGCCCGTCACGTAATCCACACCGTGGGCCCGGTATGGCACGGGGGGGACCGTAACGAGGACTCCCTCCTGGCCGATTGCTATCGCAACAGCCTGGCCCTGGCCCTGCAGCATGGACTGGAGACGGTGGCCTTCCCCTCCATCTCCACCGGGGCCTACGGGTTCCCCATCCACCGTGCCGCGCCCATCGCCATGCGCACGGTTAAAGAGGTGCTGGAGGCCAACCCCGCCCTGAAGAAGGTCTATTTCGTCTGCTTCAGCGAGGGGGACCTCCAGGTCTACCTGGAAAAGGTCGAGGAGATATTCGGCGGTTGAGGGCCGGGCACGACTCCGAGGATGCATGGAGCCCGGCCCGCCGATGTTGTCCACACCCGTGGCCGGCCGGCATAGGCGGAGGTCCGCCGACGCGGAGGGAGTCGAAGCGCCAGAAAAAAAGCCGCTGTGGAACTCGGGCCGGCGTGATGGTGGCATTTTCACGCAGGGCAGAGAAGAAAGGGTCTTGGTAACCGGAGAGAGGGACGGGGGAGGACGTTTGGAGATCCTCTTCGTTTGTACGGGAAACGTCTGCCGCAGCGTCATGGCCGAGGCCTTCCTGCGGGAGGTCCTGGATTCCGGACCCGCTGCGGCGGAGGTGAAGGTGGGTTCGGCGGGGCTGGACGCGCGAGAGGGGCAGCCTCCGCCGCGGGAGGTCCTCGAGGTGATGTCCGAATGGGGGCTGGACGTCTCCGCGCATCGCTCCCGGTCCCTGGGGGAGGAGGACGTGGAGAGGGCGGACCTCATACTGACCATGGCCATGCACAACAGCCAGCGTCTTCTCACCAGGCACCAGGAGACGGTGGGCAAGGTCTTCACCCTCAAGGAGTTCGTCATCCAGGGCCGGGAGAAGGGGCACCGTTTGCGGTCCCGGAGCCCCGAGGAACGCCTCCAGGAACTGAAGGCGTGGATAAGGCACATAGAAGGCCTGGAGAGCGGGCCGGGAGAGGGAGGCCTGAACGAAAAACTCCAGCTCTTCTTCCTCCATTACTTTCACCTCTACGACCACCGCTTCACCATCGACGACCCTCTGGGCCAGTCCATGGATTTCATGCGCCGCACCGCGGAGGAGATACGCGGGTGCGTGCGGGAGCTCGCTGGCCCCGACCTCCTGCGGCTCTCCACCGTTTGAGCTGGGAAGGGCGGTTGCGGCGGGTCTCATATATGGATATGGAATATGATTCCGGCCATGCGGCGAAGAGGACGGTAAAGGAGAAAGAGAACGCAGGACAAGGAGGTGAACATGGATGAGGTGCTCTTCCGGCGCGAGGGGGCCGTGGAGGTGGTGACCCTCAACCGCCCGGAGGTCCTGAACGCCTTCAATTTCAACATGCTCCTAGCCCTGACCAGGAGGTTCGAGGAACTGGAGCAGGACGACGAGGTCAGGGCAGTGGTGGTCACCGGGGAGGGGCGGGGCTTCTGTACCGGCGCCGACCTCACCGGCGGAGGAGCGAGGAGCGACGGGCATACCCCGATGGGTATGCGGCTCTCGGCGGGCCTCTACTCGCGCCTCATCAGGACCATGGCGGAGATGGAGAAACCGGTCGTGGGGGCGGTGAACGGCGATGCCGCCGGTGCGGGATGCAATTTCGCCCTGGCCTGCGACCTTTTGGTGGCCTGGGAGAGGGCGCGCTTCATCCAGGTCTTCGTGAGGCGCGGCCTGGTGGCCGACGCCGGGGGGACCTTCTTTCTGCCCCGCCTGGTTGGCCTGGCGCGGGCCAAAGAGTTGATGTTCTTCGGGGAGCCCGTGGATGCCCGGCGGGCCTACGAGCTGGGCCTGGTGAACCGGGTGGTGCCCCACGAGAGGCTCATGGAGGAGGCCATGGAGCTGGCCGGGAAGCTGGCCGAGGGGCCTACCCGGGCCATAGGGATGATGAAGCGCATGCTCAACCGTTCCTTCGAGTCCGACCTCTCGACCTGCCTGGACTTCGAGGCCACCTTCCAGGGCATCGCCGTGTCCACCGCCGATGTGGTGGAGGGGATAACCTCCTTCCTCCAGAAGCGGAAGCCGGAGTTCAAAGGGCGCTGACCCCGTGTTATAATGGTTAAAGCGTCGGCTTCGGGTTTTTGCGGGAGGAGGGGAGGGGCATGAAAGCTTTGGTATTCGAGTACAACATACCGAAATACCTGCTCACCGGAGCCCTGGCCCGGAGGTGGCCGCAGGTCCTGACCACTGGGCTGGCTCCGGCGGGGGTGAGGGAGATCGAAGATCCCCGGCTGCCCGGGCCGGAATGGGTGAAGGTGCGGCCACGGCTCTCCGGGTTCTGCGGAAGCGACCTGAGCATCGTCCTCTGCCGCGAGAGCCTCACCCTGGCTCCCTTCTCCTCCTTCCCCTTCGTCATCGGCCATGAGGTGTGTGGGGAGATCGCCGAGGTTGGAGAGGCCGTGGAGGGCTTCGAGCCGGGCGACCGGGTCACCGTGATGCCCGTCCTCGGGTGCCGCCAGCGCGGGATTGACCCGCCCTGCCCCATGTGCGCCCGGGGTAGGTACCAGCTGTGCGAGAACTTCACCGAGGGGAGCCTCCCGGCGGGGATGTTAGAGGGCAACACGGCGGAGGTCCATGGATACATAAGCGAGATGGGCCTGGCCCACGTCTCCCAGATCTACAAGGTACCCGCGGGAGTCAGCGACGAGAACGCCGTGCTCACCGAGCCCTTCGCCACCACCCTGCACATGGTCTTGGCCAACCGCCCACAGCCGGGAGAGACGGTGCTGGTCTTCGGATGCGGGGTAATGGGCCTGTGCACCATCGCCGCCCTACGCGCCCTGTGTGCGGATGTGAAGGTGCTGGCCGCGGAGGTGGATCCCTTCCATTCCCAGGTGGCCCGGGAGATGGGTGCGGAGGAGGTACTGCGCCCGGGAGGCAAGGATTTCTACCGCCGGGTGGCCGAGCTCACTGGAGCCAAGATGCACACCCCGCTACTGGTCAAACCCCTTCTCGTGGGCGGGGTGGACAGGGTCTTCGACGCCGTAGGGAACACGGAAACCGTGCACACCTCCCTGCGCATCCTGAAGAGCGGCGGCTGGTACAACATGTTGGGCATAGGGGAACCCAAACACATAGACTGGACCCCGGTCTGGCTGAAGGAGCTGACCCTGCGCGGCATCTACGCCTATCAGGAGGAGGAATGGGAGGGGGAGAGGGTACACACCTTCGCCCTCGCCCTGCGCCTCTTCGAGGAGGGCAAGGTGGACCTCTCGCGCCTGGTCACCCACCGCTTCAGGCTGGAGGATTATCCCAGGGCCCTCGAGGTGGCCCTGAACAAAGGGAAGCACCAGGCGATCAAGGTGGTCTTCACGCCATGACGGCGAGAGCCGGTTACTGGAGGGCGCGGGGAGAAGAGACGGTGAAATAATAGGTGGCCGGTACGGCTTGCCCTATCTGCCCGTAGCGTCCGAATGTGGCCGTACGGGACGCGCGAGCGGCGCGATGCGGAAGTTTGCAAAGGGGGCGTGCATATGAATTGTCGGCCAAGCTGCGGGATACGGCGTTGGTAATGTCAGGAAAATTATGGCACTCTTTCCGGGAGCTGTTGGTATAAGTGAAGGTTTGAAAAGAAAAGAATAGATGAGATTGGAAAACAATGGAGAATAAACCTATAGCTTTCTTCGACCTGGACCACACCCTGCTCGACGGGGCCAACGGAAACCTGGTGGTGGCCTACATGGTCAGGAAAGGTCTCCTGGGATGGGAAGCCGTATGGAAGGCCCTGAAGTTCACCGTCCTCTACCGCCTCAACCGCCTGCCGCGGGAGGAGGTCTACCGCTGGACTTTCCGGGAATGCGGAAAATACCCCATCGCCGAGCTCATCCGTATGCTCGACGAGGCCTACGAGGCTTGCATCATGCCCCGCCTCTTCCGGGAGGGAGAAGAATGCATCGCCGAACACCGGGCGCGTGGTCACCTCACGGTTATCGCCACCGCGGCCGGTGAGTACATATGTGAGAAGGTCAGGGTGCAGCTGGGCGCGGACGACAAGATAGCCGCCGTGGCCCCGGTGCGCAACGGCTACCTGACCGACGAGCTGGAGCGGCCCCTCCCTTACAGGGAGGGCAAGGAACAGCTGGCGCGCTCCTACGCCGCGGCGCGGGGAGTGGATCTGCGGGACTGCTGGTTCTACTCCGACAGCCTGGCCGACTTGCCCCTCCTGGAGGCCGTGGGCCACCCGGTGGCGGTGAACCCGCAGGGGAGATTGCGCCGTCTGGCGGAGGAGAGAGGCTGGCCGGTGCTCCGCTGGAGCACGCCGGCAGGTTACACGCAGCCCAGCCGCGCCGTGCGGCTGACCTTCGACCCCTTCGAGGAGCCCTCGACCGCTGAGGAGAGCGGCTAGACCCCGAAACTCCAGAGGTCAAGCCCGCGTGGGCCAACCCGACACCGGGCGAAAACCGCAACATCTCACTATCCAGGCCGTGGATTCATAGCTCATAGGTGCGGACGGGGCCGGGTGCAACGGAGCAGCAGCGACCTTGCTCCCCCCGAAATTGGCGCCCCCATGCGCCGGGCTACATTTCACATCGAGGCACCTCATACCCGCCTGCGTATTTCAGGATACGTGGGCACGGAACGGAGACGAGGGCGCGAGAACGGAGGTGCCCTGTCTCCCTTGACGCCCCGAGGTTGACGCCCCAATGCGCAGGGCTATAATCGAAAAGGATGCCGCCTTCGAATGGAGGCGGAAGAGACGGCGATGAAGCTCGCCCTTTGCCCCGGTGGGGGCTGATAGCTTCTACCGCGTAGGTAGGAGCTTTTCTTATTAGGCAGGTGAGACAGGATGAATTCGTACAAGGAGATCCGCGAATCCCTCATAGCCATCGTCCAGGATCTGGAAACGGGTACCACTTACCCCGTTTCCGGGACGCTCCGCGAGGGACTGGGAGAGGTGAGGCGGAAGCTGGAGGCGGAGAACTTCCACGTTGTGGTCATGGGGCAGTTCAAGCGGGGCAAGACCACTTTCATCAACAGTCTCCTGGGGGCGGAGGTCCTCCCCAGTTCGGTGGTGCCCCTCACCTCCATCAACACCGTTATTCGCTATGGGGAAAAGCTGGGGGCAACGGTTCACTTTCTGGACGGGGGAGTGAAGGAAATAGCGGCTGAGGCCCTTCCGGATTTCGTGACCGAGAAGGGAAACCCGGAGAACCGCCTGAGGGTGAGATACGTAGAGGTCCACTACCCCTCACCTTTCCTGAGGGACGGGGTATCTCTGGTGGACACACCGGGAACCGGTTCCACCTATCTCCACAACGACGAAACGGCGTATTCCTTCCTGGAGCACGCGGACGCGGTCATCTTCATGCTCTCGGCGGACCCGCCGGTGAGTCGCTCGGAACTGGAGTTCCTCCACCGCATACGGAGCAGCGTCCGCAAGGTCTTCTTCGTCCAGAACAAGGTCGACTATCTGGGGAGCGAGGACCTCGATGAGTCCCTGGCCTTCAACCACAGGGTCATCTCGGAGGCCGTGGACCTCGAGGAGGTGGTGATCCACCCCCTTTCGGCAAAGACGGCCCTCAAGGCGGCCGTGGCGGGGGACGCGGCACTGCTTGAAAGGAGTGGCCTTCCGGGATTCACGGCCGTGCTGGAGGAGTTCCTGATGAGGGAAAAGGGGAGGTTGCTGCTGGAATCCTGCGCCAGGAAGCTCAGGAGGCTGCTGGAGGATGAATACGCCTCTCTGGAGCTGGAGTTCGCGCTCCTCAAACATCCCTTTGAGGAGCTGGAGGGGAAGGTGAAATCCTTCCGGGAGCAGATGGGGTCGATAAGCAGGGAACGTGAGGAGGTCCGTTTTCTCATCCGTGGGGATCACGAACGCCTGATCAAGGAGTCGCTGGACGAGGAGGTGGAGCGCTTCAAGAGGGAGCAGACGGAGCCTCTGCTGGAGCGCTTCGACGCCTTCCTGGAGAGGAACGCAGCGCTCTCCGGCTCCGCCCTGAACGCGGCCCTCTCCGACTTCATCCGTACGGAGATAATGGAGACCTTCATCTCCTGGAGGCACACGCAGGAGGAACGCCTCTCCCAGGCCTTCCGGTCCATGGCCAGCCTGTACATGGAGAAGGCCAATGCCATCGCCAACCGCATCCTGGAGATAGCCGGTGAGCATTTCGGCCTCACGCTTCCCCGCCTGGAGGCGGAGATCGTCCTGAGCGACGAGGGAGAGTTCTGGTTCAAGATGGAGGACCCCCTGACGGACCTGGAGGTGTTCATAGGGGCCTTGACCAACATGCTGCCCAGGGGCCTTTCCCGGCGCCTGATAAGGAAGAGGCGGAGGGAGGAGCTGCTGACCCTCTTCGACCGCCATTGCGGCAGGGTGCGCTACGATTTCTTCCTCCGTCTCCAGAAGAGCATGGGAGCCCTCTCCTACCGGGTGGACGAGGTGATACAAGGGACGCTTGAAGCCATCGAGAGGGGGATAGAGAAAGCCCTGGGCGAAATCCGTGAAGGGGCGGAGGCGCTCCAGGCGGTGCAGGATGAGCTGGCGGAGAAGCGGAGAGCCTTGACGGAGGCAAGGAACAGGCTGGAAAAGGTGATGGGGCAGATCGCCTCGGAGCCCCGCGCATCCTGACCCGAGCCGGGTTGTGCGGCGGGGGATAAAGGCTTAAACTTCCCTTGGACGCCTACCCACATGAAGGCGCGCCCTGGGAGGGGTACCGGGGATTCGGGAGGTAAGCAATGGAACCAGGTTCCGTGACCCGCGGGCGCGCTGCACTCCTGGCCATCACTCTGGCCGCTGGCCTCGTTGTAGGGTTCGTGCTGGCCTTCAGGCTGGACGAGGAGGCCCGCCGCAGATTGCGTAAAACCATCTTCGAGCTCCGCGAGTTACCTTTCCGGGTGTTCCTCTAGGGGGTGGCGGGCATGTCCGATAGGTACGACGTCATCGTGGTGGGCGCCGGGGTGAGCGGGCTGACCGCGGCGTCTCTGCTCTCCAAGCACGGGCTGCGCGTGGCGGTACTGGAGCGCCTGGAAAGGCTAGGTGGTTGCTGTTCCAATTACGACGTCAACGGGTTCCGCCCCGAGGTGGGAGCCATCTTCGTCATCGGGCACGAGTTCTATTACAAGCTCTTCGAGCTCCTGGACCTGCGCCTGGAGGATTACCTGGACTGGAAGGTCATAGACCCGGTCTATCACGTGTACTTCGAGGACGGGAGCGCTTACCCGCTCCCCAGGGACATCGACGCCATGGCCGAGGTGGTGCGGAGTATCTCGCCGGGCGACGTGGACGGTTATTACCGCTACTGCCGGGAGATGGGCAAACTCTTCGATGCCTACCTGGCCTTCGTGCGCCGCCCCCTCCCCGCGCTGCAGGACCTGACAAAGATTACCAGTCTAGCCCGCCTGGCCGCCAACCGGGAGCTCCTCTACGCCCTGCCCGTGAACCTGAAGCTCCTTTTCAGGAACATGGACCGCTGCGTGCGCGACTATTTCCGCCACCCGCGCCTCCAGCTCATGTTCGGTTGGGAGAACCTCTACGCCGGGCTCCCCGCCCACCGCTGCACCGGGCTCTTCACCATGATGGCCCACATGGGGCGCATGGGTTATTACTACCCCCGCGGGGGCATGATAGCCATACCCACGGCCCTGGCCCGCATCGCCGAGGGGTTCGGGGCGGAGGTGCGCCTGGGAGCCGAGGTGGAAAGCCTGATCATCAAGGGGGGCGAGGCGCGGGGGGTGAGGCTTACCGACGGCACCGCCCTCACCTCCAGGGCGGTAGTGTCCACGGCACATTCCAGGGTGACCTATCTCAAACTGGTAGGCGAGGAGAACCTCCCCTCCTGGGCGGCGCGGACCGTGCGCAGGCAGCCCTGTTCCATACCCGCGCCCCTCATCCACATGGGGCTCTCCAGGAAGCTCGAGGGCATCCGCGCGCACATGTCCCTGGTGGCCAACCCCAGGGAGCAGGTGGACAACATCTGGGTGGATTACTACGACCGCGGCCTCCTCTACCGACCGGCGGACGGCGCCTACCTGCTGGTGTGCCCCACCTTCGACGATCCCGGCCTGGCGCCCGAGGGGAAGGACGTCCTCTCCGTCTTCTACATCGCCCCCTACCGGCTCCGCTACCACGACTGGGACCGCATCGCCGAGGAGTGGGCCTGGGAGGTGGTGCGCTTCCTGGACGGGCGGTGCCTGCCGGGCCTGGCGGATGCCGTGGAGTGGCTGGATTCCGTGCCCCCCACGGAGCTCGAGAGGCGGCTTAATGTGGCCGAGGGAGCCTTTTTCGGCATCGAGATGAGCCTCACCAACCTGGGGCCTTTCCGGCCCAATTACCGATCCCGGCTGGTGCCCCGACTCTACTTGGCAGGCCAGTGCACCAACCCCGGGCTGGGGGTGCCGGGGGCCATGATATCCGGTGTCGCCGACGCGGCCGTAATCCTCAACGACTGGAACCGGCGGCTGCGTTGATGTCCCTTGGCGGGGAAGCGGGCGGTAGCCCGGTTGACTTGAGAGGCGGCTCCGGATAAAGTAATGACATGTCAGTTCCAAAAAGAAGGATGAAGGCTTCCGAACGCCGTGAGCATATCCTGCGCAGCGCCGCCAAGGTGTTCTCCAGAAAGGGGTACCGCCTTTCCTCGGTCTCGGACATCGTGGAGGAATCCTCCATCGGACGCGGGACCTTCTACCTCTATTTCGAATCCAAGCGGGACATCTTCAGAGAGCTCATCGAGGCCTATTTCCAGGGCTACGCGGAGGTGCTGGAGGAGAATCACCGGCGGCTGGTGGAGGCCCTCTCCGGGAAGGGAAGGGTCCTGCGCACCTGGAGGGACAACATGGCCCGCGTCCTGCGCTATCACAGCGAGAACCCCGACCTCACCAGCATCGTCTACCGCGAGGCGCTGGGGAGGGACGAGGATTTCTCGGAGCGCGTGGAGGAGCTCTCCCTCCTGGCCAGGCAATGGCTCCGGGAGGAGTTCCGGTTGATGTCCCAGAAGGGGATGATGCGGGATTGCGACATAGAGGTGGTGACCTCCATAGTCATGGGGTCCACCGTCTACCTCATAATGGAGCACCTGCTCAAGGGCAACGGGATGGACGTCGACGAGTTGGCGGACACCATCGTGGAATACCACATCAGAGCCCTCATTCCGGCGGAAGGGGACGTGGGGCGCGCCTTGCGCAGCGCCCTGAGACCGTGATGAGGCCCTTCCTAAAGAGCGCGTTTTAAGGTAAGGTCGTCGAAAAGCCATAGGTTTCTCCGAGAGGAGGTGGAGAGAGGAAAGGAAGGCGGACGAGAGTGCGACCGGGAAAGGCCGGTGGTGGCGGACACGTTCGGCCTTTTCCGCAGCCGGGACGAGTCAGTTGTGGCAGCCGGAAAGAAGTAAGGGGTGAAGCGTATGGTTTCGTTCGAGTTGGACGACGAACAGAAGTTGGTCCAGGAAACCGTATCCTCCTTCGCCGCCGACCTCATGCAGCCGGCCATGCGGGAAAGCGACGAGTCTGGGGAGATTCCCCAGGAGGTCATCGCCAAGGGTTGGGAGCTGGGCCTTCTGGGGGGCTGCATCCCCGAGGAATACGAAGGATTCGGGGAGGAGCTCTCCGCCCTCACGGGGGTCATCGCCCTGGAGGAGCTGGGGTGGGGAGACCTGTCCATGGCCATGCATCTCATGGCCCCCTCCGTACTGGCCATCTCCGTACTCGACCAGGGGACCGAGGAGCAGAAGAAGCAGTATCTCCCGGCCTTCTGCGGTGAGGAGTACAAGGCGGCCTCCAGCGCTCTGGTGGAGCCTTACTACAACTTCTGCCCCTCGGCTATGCGGGCGGTGGCGGAGAGGGACGGTGACGAGTACGTCATCAACGGCAAGAAGTGCCTGGTCCCCCTGGCCAAGGAATCGGACCACATGTTGGTCTTCGCCGCCACCAGCCCGGGGATGGGCTTCTCCGGGGTGGACGCCTTCATCGTTCCCGTGGGGACCAAGGGCGTGGAGATCGGGGACCGGGAGAAGAACATGGGCATCAAGGCCCTGGCCACCTACCCGGTGAACTTCAAGGATTGCCGGGTACCCCTGGTATGCCGGTTGGGGGAGGAAGACGGGTGCGATTTCCTGCGCCTGCTCTCCCGTTCCCGCCTGGCCCTTGCCGCGCTGGCGGTGGGCATGAGCCGCAGGGCCCTCGAGCATTCGCGGGACTACGCCACCCAGAGGATCGCCTTCGGGGAGCCCATAGGGTCCCGCCAGGCCATCGCTTTCATGATCGCCGAGATGGCCATCGAGGTGGACGCCACGCGCCTCCTGGTGTGGGAGGCCGCCTGGCGCTGCGACAAGGACATGGACTTCGAGAAGGAGGCCGCCCTGGCCAAGAACTACGCGGCGGACATGGCCATGATGGTCTGTGACCGCGGGGTACAGATCATGGGCGGGCACGGCTACATCCGCGACAATCCCGTGGAGCTGTGGTTCCGCAATGCGCGCGGTTTCGCCACCTTCGAGGGCATGGTCATGGTTTAAGGAGGTGGGGAAGATGACCATAGATTTCGAGCTCTCGCCGCGCATCAAGGCCACCAAGAACATGATCCACATGTTCGCCGAGTCGGCCATAAGGCCCATCGCCCGCCACTACGACGAGAACGAGCACGAGAAGCCCTGGGACCTCCTGAACATGGTCCAGAAGTTCATGGGCGGAGGCATGGCCGGGGCCTTCGGTACGGGAGGCAAGGAAGAGAAGGCCGAGGGTGCGGAGCCCAAGGAGAAAAAGCCCCGGGAGACCAACCTGGCCGGAGCGGTGACCATCGAGGAGATCTTCTGGGGGGACGCGGGCATAGCCCTCTCCTTCCCCGGCCCGGGGCTGGGAGGGGCGGCGGTGCAGGCCAGCGGGACCCCGGAGCAGAAGGAGAAGTTCCTGGCCCGTTTCTCGGGGGACAAGCCCGTGTGGGGGGCCATGGCCATCACCGAGCCGGAAGCGGGTTCGGACACCGCCAACATAAAGACCACCGCGGTGCTGGACGGTGACGAGTGGGTGCTCAACGGGGAGAAGATCTTCGTGACCTCGGGCAAGAGCGCCCTGGAGGACTCGGAGGGTTTCGTGGTGGTCTGGGCCACCGTGGACCGCTCCGCGGGAAGGGCGGGCATCAAGCCCTTCGTCGTAGAGCATGGCACCCCGGGTATGCAGATCACCAAGATCGAGGATAAGCTGGGCATCCGCTGCTCCGACACCGTTTCCATCTCCTTCATGGACTGCCGCATCCCCAAGGAGAACATCTTGGGCAGCCCGGAGGTGGTGGACAAGACCAAGACCGAGGGGTTCAAGAAGGTCATGGCCACCTTCGACGCCACCCGGCCCCTGGTGGCGGCCATGGCCATCGGGGTGGGGCGCGCCGCCCTGGACTTCATCAAGGAGACCCTCAAGGAGGAGGGTGTGGAGCTGCGCTACGGGATCAACCCCAACCGCATGACCTCCCTGGAGAGGGACATCATGCAGATGGAGGCGGACCTCAAGGCGGCCCGGCTGCTCACCTGGCGGGCGGTATGGATGCTGGACAACGGCCTGCGCAACGACCTCCAGGCCTCCATGGCCAAGGCCAAGGCCGGGCTGGCGGTGACCCGTATCACCCAGAAGGCCGTCGAGCTCATGGGGCCCCTCGGGTATTCCCGCGAGTACCTCCTGGAGAAGTGGATGCGCGACTCCAAGATCAACGACATCTTCGAGGGCACGGGCCAGATACAGCTCCTGGTTACCGCCCGGCGCATCCTGGGCTTCTCCCGCGAGCAGCTCAAGTAAAGGCGAGCCCGAGTGCGGGGGCGGTGCTCCCCGCAGGGTGGGGACATGGCGCGAAAGGAAGGGAGGGGGCGATACGCCCCCTCCCCTTTGCGTACCTCGGCGCGGATGGGCGGAAAAGGTGTGCGGCGTGACGCGGGTTGTACGAGGATGGGAAAATGACCTCGTTTGAAGGATACGGTGGAACGGGGAGCCGGATGCCCGGACCCGTGCCGTGTGGGGGCAAGTGCGGGGAACGGTGGCGGGTGCGCCTTTTCCAGCCGCGCTTCAGTCCCCGCCGCCGGGTGACGATGCATATTGAGGGGCGTGTTAGAATTAGTGCGACCTGGATTGACGAGTCCGGCGGGTGTAGTTCGCGGGACGGTTAGGGGCGTTGGACGGCCGTCGCGGCGCTCTTTGGAAAACGGCTGAAGCGGGCGCTTACGGAGAAAGGCCCGTCCGGCGCCCGGGAGAGGCGGAATCTCAAGTCATGGACAACGCGAGGAGCGCGCCCGGGCAGAGGAAGGGCCCTTTTCTGGATCAGGGCACATCCCGTCCGAACGGGATGTGGGCTCGCTCCCGTGGCCTCTCCCTGAAGCGCCCCATTCTACGCCTCTGCCCGGACTGCGGGGTCCCCCTTTCCATCTCCCGCAATCACTCCTGGAGCGACGACGGGCGTATCCTGAGCCGCGATTCCTCCCAGAGGCTGGTGATAATGGAACGCAGGGTGGTGGAGGGCATCCTGCGGCGAGCAACGGAAATGTTGGGTGGGGAGACGGGGGATATCCTCACCCGCTGCAAGGCGTTGGACGCCTTTCTTTACGTCCGTTCCCTGATGACCGGGTGGAAAAAGATGGTAGGAAAATTCCCCTTTGGGGGAAGGCGTTTCTATGATTTCCTCTGTGAACAGGCGCGCATCCTGGGGCTGGCGGATGCCCGTGTGATCTCCTACCGGAAACGCCGCGAGCTCCTGGTGGGGTGCACTCAATGCTACAGCGAGGCCTTGTTCGCCGGCGACGTGCTGGGAGCGGTGCAGGCGGGTGAGGGGAGGGAGGCCGAGGTGAGCTTCTGGGAGGAGAAAGGGGAGAAGAGATTCGGGGTCACCGTGGGGAGGAAAGAAGCTCATGCAGCGGACATAACCGGACTCGAGGAGGATTCCCTCCCCGGAAACATCGTCTACCGGAGGTGCGGGTACTGCGAGGCTCCCTTCCCGGTGAGCTTCTTCTCCTGGGACACCGCCCGGGGGTTGATCCTGGATACCCACAACGGGGAGACGGTGGCCATGCTGGACACGGCGGGGATAAACGCCGCCTGTCTGGAGATAAAGAGCAGCCACCTCCCCGAGCTCGACGACCTTCTGGCGCGGGAGATAAAGGAGATCGTGAGCCGCCTTCTTCCCGGGCTGGAGTGGAAGAGGCGCGGACCGGAGGAGAGGGTGCGCGATCTCTTCTTCCTGGCCTACCGGGGGATGGGAAACCCCGTTTTCACCCGCGGCGCTGCCGGGGTCCTGGAGGCCTGTGTGGAGAACCCCTTCAACTATCCGATCGTGGCCGGTATCACGGCCGCCTTCCTGTCGCGCGGGGAGCCGGTCTCCTGGGAGTGGGAGAGGACGAGCAAAGCCCGCCTGGAGGTCCGGGTGAGGTTCCGATGACCCTTTCCGCTCCAGGCCCCTTTCCTGGGAGACCCGTGTTCGACGCGCGTGGCGATGCCGGAAGGCATCGCAAGGAGAGAGTGGTCCTTACCCACTCCTGAGGATGAAAAAAGTTTTCCCGACCCCCCGTGACCGCACCTCGTCTGCCACCTCTTACGTGTCGCGGTGACGACATAGCGGCAGGAGAGAGATTTCGCGGTGACGGCATGGCCGCAAGAGGCCACAAGAGATAAGCAAAACCTGTCTTGAAGGTGCTCGTGAGAGGAGGCGAAAATATCGACCGGCCGCGCATTTTTCTTCATCGTCTTCCCGGCCGCCTGGGTTGGAGGCTCTCAGGTCCCGGGATTGCCGGTGTTGCCCTGGGGAAGGAAATCGCCCCATTCCTCCTTCAGGCGGCTCAGGATCTCCCTCACCTCTCCCCGTATCTCGGACTTGCGCGCCTCCTCCCGCAACCTCCGCCTCGTCTTGAAGTCGGGATCGTGGAAGACGCGTCTGATGAGCTCAGCAGCCTCGGGGCCGCTGAACTCGGGGAGAAGGAACAGGGCCTGGCGGTCCTCACCGTCCTCGCGGTTCCATTTCTCCACCGCGATTCCGTAGTAACGGCAGAGGATGTTCTTGGCCTTGATGACCTCGAAGTCGTCCACGCCGAACTCGTAGCCGATGTCCTCGTCGTAGAGGTGCCCCCTCTCCAGGAGGAGCAAGGCGATCTTTTCCGCCAGTTCGCGAGCTTCCATGGGGAAGTTTGACCTCCGATTCAAGCGTGAACATGCAGCGCGTTATATTTTATCGGAGGATGCGAGGCGAAATTTAACCCCCAGGACGGCGGAGAAAGCGAGTGGTGCGGTTGCATGTCGCCGCCACTGGCCGACCGGCAGGAAGGGCTTCACCGAAAGATCCGGGAGGGATGCGTTCCCCACCACACTCGGCTGGAGCGTCAGGCTCGTTGTGAGGAGGGGTGATGGTGCAGTATAGCCGACCTCAGCGTTTCGCCCGCATCGGTTGAGGCCTCAGGCTCTTTGGGAGGAGAGGTTAGTGATATAGGAACGGCTGCCGGTCTCGTTGCGCAGGAACTCGTCGAACTCCTCCTCGGACACCTTGACCCCGGAGTGGAGGAAAAGGGTGTAGAGGTAATAGCTCATATAGGACCATTCCCTGCGCAGTTCCTCGATTATCTTCTCCCGCTTGCTCTTCACGGGGATGAGTTTTTCCCCCTCGTATTCCAGCTCGTTGAGCTTCCTGCGCAGGTCCCGGCAGGTGCGTATGGCGTCCCGGGTCTCGTATTCCAGATCCGTCTTGCTCATGTTGTTGATGTTGCGAATCCAAGGCGGGACGCTGTCGGAAGGCGTGCCGTGTTTGTACAGGTTGTAGTACCGAGCCAGCTTCTTCAGGACCTCTTCCGGCACTTCCTCCATCTTCACACTCCTAAACCCGGTTCTTCAGGGTGATATGTGAAAGGTCCAGGGTCAAGATCTTGCGGGCCAGGTCCGGGTAGCGGGCGATAAACAGGAGCTCGTCCTCCACCAGCGGCTTCTGGGTGGTGACGTTGGCATAACGCACCAGCTCAAGTATGTCGCGAGCCTCCTCTTCCGACTGGAACTCCACCTCCAGCTTCTCGTAGACGTTGCGGAATCCCTTGATGCCCGAATATTCCCCCAGGGTGATGTTGCGTCCCGTCTCGATGATCTCCGGTTCTCCGCGGCCCAGTTCCTCGTAGTCGTAGAGCTCGTAATTGCGCCGGCTCTTGAGGGCCCCGTCGGCGTGTATGCCCGATTCGTGAGCGAAGGCATTTTCGCCCACACCGGGCTGGTTGATGGGAATGGGGACCCCGAAGGCATAGGAGGCGTACTTGGCCGTCTTCCAGGCGGCCATCAGGTTCACCGCATCGTCCAGGACGTCCTCACCGTCGAAGAGGGAGGATTTCTTTATGGCCAGGATGACCGAGACCAGGTCCGCGTTGCCCGCCCTTTCCCCCATCCCGTTGATGGTGGTGTTGATGTAGGCGTTGACCCCCCCGTCCAGGGCGCCCTTGGCGCCGGCCACCGAGCAGGCCACGGCCATTCCCAGGTCGTTGTGGCAGTGGAGCTCGATGTCCATGCCCGTTTCCCTGGCCAGGAGGTTTATGCGTTCGTATATGGTGAAAGGGTCGTTGTAACCCAGGGTGTCGCAGTAGCGCATGCGCTCCGCCCCGTGTTCCTTTGCCGCCAGCGTGAACTCTATGAGGTGCTCGTCTGAGGTGCGGGATGCGTCCTCCGCGTTGACCCCCACGGACTGGAAGCCGAGCTCGTGTGCGCAGTCCAAGGCGTCGGTCATCATGCGCACCACGTCCTCGAACTGGTAGCGGCCGTTCCACTTGCCGCGGATCATCTGCTCCGAGGTGGATATGGATATGTTGATGTACTTCAGGTTGGGAACCAGCTCCCGGGCCAGTTCCACGTCGGAGCTCACGGCCCGTACCCAGCCGGAGAGTCGGGTATGGTGGATGACCCCCATCTCCGCCAGTTCCAGGTTGGCCTGCAGGTAATTGGTCTCGTGGCGTGTGGTGGGGAACCCGAACTCGCTCTGCCAGATGCCCATCTCGTCCAGGAGAAGGTTGATGATGGTCTTCTGGAGCTTGGCCAGCCCAAGGCGGGACGTCTGGACTCCGTCCCGGTTGGTGACGTCGACGATATATATCCGTTTGGAGCGCTCCCTGTTTCCGGCCTTACCGTTATCCGACAATTTCATCCTCTCTTTCCCGATATCGTCCCTCCATAAATCCCCTTTCCCGGCTTCACCGGACGCCGCCTCTTGATCGCTTCCCTGGAGGAGGAAATCTCCCCGCTCTCCCTGTCGGAAGGGGGTAGGCCCTGTCCCCTTGCCGGGTGGGTCAGCCGCCCGGCGTCTCCCCTTCCCCGACTTCCCGGACGGCATCATAAAGTATATCAAAGAGGTCGGCTATGTGCTCCTTTTCCAGGCAGGAGAAGGCGATGCGCAGATCGCGTGGGCCGGTGGCCACAACCCCCACCCCATACTTTTGCAGCAAGTGGCGGCGCAGGGTCTCCGCATCCACGTCGTGGAGGCGGAGGCACATGAAATACCCGCTGTTGAAAGGATAGGGCGTGAAGGCCTCAGCGAAGCGCGGGTCGCGGAGCACCGTTTTCACCTCATGGTATCGCTCTTTGAGGATGCGGAATTTTTCCTCTTTCTCCTCCCGGTATCCCGCGGTCTTGATGGCCTTGACCAGAAGGTGCTGGGAAGGAGTGGGACATGTGGATATGGTGCCCCGGATGAGCCCGGCCACCTTTTTCTCCAGGGCCTCATAGACCGCTTCCCCACCTTCCGGGCATCGATGGCTGAAGGTTATGAAGCCCACGCGGAATCCCCAAACGTAGTCCTCTTTGGTGGGTCCGTCGATCTTTATCGCCGTTATGCGGGGGTGGCTGTCGGCCAGGATGGAAAAGATCGATTCCGGGAAGCAATCGTCTTCGTAGAAGAGGCCGGTATAGGCGTCGTCCACCCCTACCACCAGGTCAAGGCCGCTTTCGGCGGCTTCAAGAAGGCAATCGGTAAGCTTGGTGACCTCATCACGGTTGGGGGTATACCCGGTGGGGTTATGAGGAAAGTTCAGGATTACCAGGGCCTTTCCGGGACGGGGAAGGGATTTGAGGGCTCCGGAGAAGGCTTCCAGGTCAAGGCCGCCGTGGGCGCCGAAAAAGGGGTAACGGACGATGTCCGCTCCCCTGCGGATCCCGAAAATCATGCGGTAGTTGCCCCAGCACGTATCGGGCAGGAGGAGGCGGTCTCCGGGGTCGCAGAACATGTCCGCCATGATGCTCAGGGCGTGGGTGAGGCCGCTGGTGACCACGGGGTGGGAGAAGCCCTTGCCAGCCAGGCCGGGATTCATGGCCAAAAGGTGCTCCCTCCACAGGCGCCTAAGCTCCGGCACGCCGGCAGCGGGAGAATAGGGAAAGGCCTCCTCCGCCTTGAGGTTCTTGACGTACCTGCGGAGAGCGCGCAGGTACATGGGCTTTCCGTCGCGGGTGGCCATGCCGATGGTGGCGTTGTAGCGATGGGCCATGCTTTTGGCCTCCGCCGTCTGGGTCAGGATTCCCCTGGGAAAGAACAACTCCTTCCCCAGGGACGAAAGGCAACGGTGGAGGCTGGGGGCGTTGTCTTCCAGGACCCGGTTCAGTTCCACGGCCAGCGGGTCTATGGTCCTCACCTCCCTACGTCCCGCCGCGATCAAGTACTTCCTTGTGTCGCTTAATCTTTCCTGTTCCGCCGAAAACCACTTTGAACGAGCGACCTTTACGCGGCCCACGGCCGCCTTCGATGTTAGCGCCCGGTTACCGGGTTAAACCATTATAATGGAATGGCACACGTTTGACATATCCCCTATGATCCTCCCTTCGGCGCCTCACCGCGAGCTCCCGCACCGCGTTACGGTCGGCAGTCGGCCGAGAAGGGCTTACAAGCCGACGCCTTTACTGCCGGTCGGAGGAGGAGTGGCTCTCCGGATTGCCGTGTACCCACTTCCCCGTCAGGCCCTGGTTCTGGCTCATGATTTCCCCAGGCGTATCTTAGCCAGCTCCCACGCATACTCGTAGAGGTGCATGCCCTTGGAGAGGGCGATGGTCTCTCCGGGCTCCACACCGATCTCCTCCGCCATGTATTCCTTGAGCAGCTGGATGCCCGCCAGGTTGGAAGGAAACCCGGCCCAGAGGTCCCAGGAGCGGAAATAGACCACGAAATGCAGCTTGCGCTCCTCCGGATAGATGCGGGTGTCTATCTGGCGGAGACAGGGCGGGTCTTCCAGATAGATGGATTGAGGGTCGCACACCGCCATGCATGCCTGGTTGGTGCCGAAGCCCTCCTCCCGGTACATGCGGATGACCTCCTGTATCTGGTGTTCGAGGTACATGCCGTAGGTGTAGTCCTCGTTGTCCGCCTTGGAGCTCGCGGAGCATAGCTTCTCCAGATATTCCTGAACGTATTCCATGTCCGTGGGTGGCGGCAGCCCGATGCCGGGGGGGATATCCGGTATGAGAGGGCGGGTCTCGGGATACCTTATCTTCACCACCACGAAGTCGTATTCCAGGCGGCGGTTCCCCTTAAAGCTCCCGCGGTCGATGACGTACTCCCTGCCCTTGTCGAAGATGTTGTACACGCACTGGAACCAGGCGTCCGGAAGGTCCCTGGCCTCTATGAAGGTTATCTCCATCCCTCACTCCCCCGCCTTCGCTTAACCTCTTCAGTCTGGATCGACGAGCGCCCCCGCCTCCGCCGGCAGCCCCCGGCGGAAGGGCCTTTTGGGGATAATGCTAACACCGGGCGGTGACGAAGAACATATCGGGCGAATCCGTGATCCGCCCTTCCCGCGGTCGCGTAGAGACCCGGCGAATAGATGCGCCTCCCGGTGTTCGCCGCCGGGCGCACGGCGTGGGTATGCGAAATCCAAGGCTCGCCCCACCGGAGGGCGATGTGTGGGAGAGGACGCTGGTTCTGGTAGAATGTCCCTGGACCGGGGCTTGTGATCGCCGGCCAGAGACCTTCAGGACGAGGAGACGGGAAAGATGGGCCTTCCGCGGATAGTTGCCGGATGCGACGTGGGATCCACCACCGGCAAAGCGTTGCTCATGAGGGGGGACGAGATACTCGGCTTCTCCGTCATCCCCTGCGCCGTGAGGCCCGAGCTGACCGCCGAACAGGCCCTCGAGCTGGCCATGCGCGAGGCGGGCGTCTCCTCCCGGGAGGAGATCGCCTATGTGGTGGGCACGGGCTACGGCCGGGTACGCATCCCCTTCGCCGACGAGAACGTGTCCGAGATAACCTGTCACGGGCTGGGAGCCTTCTTCCTCAAACCGGGGGAGCGCACGCTCATCGACATAGGCGGGCAGGATTGCAAGGTCATCCGTGTCAATTCCCAGGGGCGGGTGGTGGATTTCGCCATGAACGACAAGTGCGCGGCGGGCACGGGGAGGTTCTTCGAGGCCATGGCCCGTGTACTAGAGGTCTCCCTGGAAGAACTTACCATGTTGTCCCTGCGCTCCGGTAACCCGGCGCAAATCACCAGCCAGTGCAGCGTCTTCGCCGAGTCGGAGGTCATAACCCTGCTCAATGAGGGCGTGGGACTTGAGGACATCGCCGCGGGCATCAACGAGGCCATCGCCTCCCGGTTGGCGGTTCTGGTGCGCAAGGTAGGCCTTGAGGGGAGGGCTTCCGTATCCGGAGGTTGCGCCAAGAACCGCGGACTCATCCTCTCCCTGGAGAGGAGGCTTGATGTGGAGCTCGAGGAACTGGGCATGGATCCCCAGGTCATAGGGGCCCTTGGAGCGGCGGTGATCGCGGGCAGAAAGGCGGGAAGCGCGGACACCGGGGGTGGGTGATATGGAGCGGGCCGGGATACCCGAATCGGGGGAAGAGAGGTACATCCGGAAGATAAAGGAGCTGGACATGATCTGGCGGCTCAACGAGCAGATCATGTCCTTCCGGGACATGGGGAGCCTTCTGCAGAGCATACTCAAGGGAGCCCTGGACGTCATGGAGGCCACCTCGGGTTCTTTGATGCTCATCGACCCTCCGGGCAGCGACACCCTGGTCATAAAGGCCGCCCACGGACTGCGCCGGGATGTGGTGGACAAGGCACGAACCCGGGTGGGGGAGGGAATAGCCGGGCTGGTGGCGGAAAGACGTGAGGGCATGCTCCTCCTCGATGACCTCATGGACCCCCGACTGCGCACGCGGCGCAAGGTCAGCGATGCCCTGAGCGTGCCCATCATAGCCGAGGGCGAACTGCTCGGAGTCCTGAACCTCAACACCAAACGCGGCCAGGCCTTTGGAGAGTTCGACCTCTTCCTGCTCAACACGCTGATCAAGCAGATCGCCACGGCCATAGTGAGGGGCGAACGCCTCGAGGAACTGCGCTCCAAGCTGTCCGGGATAGAGGAGAAGGAGCGGGTTGTGGTGGAGGAGATAAAGCGCCTGGACCGCCTCCTGGACGAGAAGCGCCGGGAGTACCAGAGGCTGCGCCAGGAACACGAACGGCTACTTCGCGAGATGCAGGGGCTGACGGGGCCGGTGGCCTGAACGCAGCCGCCGTTTCCGGGCGGGGAGAGCGCAACGTCATCAAGGGGGCCAACGCATATGAGACCGGAGAACCGTTACCTCCTGGCGCTCTATGCCAGCCCGCGTCGCCGGGGAAACACCTCCCTGCTCCTCGATTCCCTCGTGGAGGGAGCGGGGGAGGCGGGTGTGGAGGCAGTCTCCTTCCGGGTGGCGGAGATGGACATTCGCCCCTGCCGGGGATGCGAGGCATGCTCCCGCGACGGGGAGTGCGTCCAGAGGGACGACATGCAGGCCATCTACCCTCACCTGGAAAGGGCGGGCGCCGTGGCCCTCGCGGCCCCCATCTTCTCCATGCACATATGCGCCCAGGCCAAAGCCCTCATCGACCGCTGCCAGCGGTTCTGGGCCCTGACCTATGTCCTCGGAAAGCACCCGGTGGACGACGGCCTCGCCGCCCGGAGGAGGGGGCTTTTCATCTCCTGCTGCGGGAGGGACGCGCCGGAGACCTTCGAGTGCACCCGGCCCACCGTAGCCTATTTCTTCCATGTCATCCGCGTGAAGGACTGGGATTCCCAGACCTATGCCGGGGTGGACGCGGCGGGGGAGATAAGGAAGGTGACCGGGGCGCTGCAAAGGGCGGCGGGGTGGGGCAGGAGCCTCCGGGACTGGGGGAGCGGCGCGCCATGAGGAGTGTCGTCCCGCCGTACCGTTGCCCCCCTCCGTTTTCCGGGGGAGCGGCGTTGGCGGCCGGACTGGAGGGCGCAAAAAGCGGGAACGGTGCCCACGAATGGGGGATACCGGCCTACCGTGTCTCATCGGCCCTCTACGACCGGTTGGTGGGCGAGGTCCTCCACGAGCTGTGGAGGGAGAACTTCGAGCGCCTGGCCAGGAGGTACGCGCTGGGGCTCGACCGGGTGGCCGACGTGGCCTGCGGAACCGGGATGGCCTCACTTTATTTGGCACAGAGGGGCAGCAGGGTCATCGCCGTGGACCGATCGGAGGAGATGTTACGGGTCGCCGCAGCCCGCCTCAGGGGCAGAGGAAGTGTGCTCCTCCTCCGTCAGGACATGCGCCATCTCTCCCTTCCTTTCAAGGTCCAGACCATGGTGTGTGCCGCCGATTCCCTGAATCACCTGCTCCACGAGGAGGACGTGCGCAGGGCTTTCCGTTGCTTCGCCTCCGCGCTGGAGGCAGGTGGTCACCTGCTGTTCGATGTGAACACCGCTTACCAGTTGAGGGAGGGGCAGGACGACAGGGAGTGGGTCTTCCGGCTGGAGAACTGGCGTCTTTCCTGGAGGAGTGAATGGGAGGAAGAGACTTCCAGTGCCACCCTTACCATGCGCCTGGGGCAGGTGGACGGGCGGGGGGACGTGTGGGTGGAGGTGCATCGCGAAAAGGCCTATCCCGCCGACCTCCTGGCCGCCCTTCTCGAGGAGGCTGGCTTCCGGAGGGTGGAGGTTTGGGATGCCGCGGGTCTGGGCAAGCCGGGGGCGAGGACGAGGAGGCTGCAGTTCGTGGCACTGCGGGGGTAGACGCAGGCCGCGTATGAAAGGGGTCTCCCGCCCGTAGGAGGGGGAGCGGACACCTATGGCCCTGAGGTCTTGCGCTGCATATAATAGGAAAGAATCGGTTCCCGATTAGGCTGTAGCGGGTTCCCGATGAGGCTGTAACGATAAACGATATAAAGATCCGGAAAACTCTGGCAACCTCTGGGTGTTGTTGTAAATATCTTCCAATAGGTTGCGAAGGGATCAGTGATGAGGGAGGAAGAGCAGGAGGAGGGATGGTCATGGCCCTGATGAACGGAGGGGAAGTGCTGGTGCGGGCGCTGCTCAAGGAGGGGGTGAGGTGGGTCTTCGGCATCCCGGGGGGGCAGCTCTGTACCTTCACCGACGCCATCGCCCGCGTGGGACGCCCCAACGGCATGGAGTTCGTGATGACCCACCACGAGGCGGTTGCGGCGCATATGGCCGACGCCGTCTCCCGGACCTCGGACATGGTGGGGGTGTGCACGGGGACAGTGGGTCCGGGGGCGGCCAACCTGGTGGCGGGGGTCTACGTAGCCTATAACGACAGCATACCCATGGTGGTCATCACCCCCCAGATACACTCCGACCGCTCCTACCCCTTCAAGGGGTCCCAGCAGCAGCTGGACCAGGTGAACCTCTTCCGGCCCATCACCAAGTGGAACGCCCTGGTGAACCGCTGGGACCGCATCCCGGACCTGGTGCACTGGGCCTTCCGGGAGGCCACCACCGGGAGGCCGGGGCCCGTGCACCTGGACTTCAACGTGGACGTCCTCTTCCAGAACGGGGAGATAGACGAGAAGGTCTTCCTGCCCCCCGAGCGCTACCGCACGGAGGTCCGCCCCTGCGGCGACCCGGAGGCGGTGGACAGGGCGGTGGAGATGCTCCTTTCCGCGGAGAAGCCCCTCATCCACGCCGGGGGAGGCGTGATGCGCTCCAAGGCCTGGGATGAGGTGCGGGAACTGGCAGAATACCTGCAGATCCCGGTGACCACCAGCGTGTCCGGGCGGGGCACCCTGCCCGAGGACCATCCCCTGCTGCTCCTGCCCAAGGGCATGGGGGCGATTATGGCCGAGTCCACCTCCGACCTGGTGCTCAACGTGGGCTGCACCATGTCCGAGCTCGACTTCTGGGGGCAGCCAAACATGTGGGGGGATCCCTCCACGCAGAAGTTCATCTACGTGGACATCGACCCCGCCAACATCGGGCTCAACCGGGAGTTCGACCTGGGCATCGTGGGTGACGCCAAGGCCGTTCTGCGCCAGATCATCGAAAGGGTCAAGAAGGAGACCGGACCGGTGGAGGGTCCGCGCGACTTCATGGCCGGATACCGCGAGCTGGAGGAGCAGGCCCTGAGCTCCTACGAGGAGATGGCGCGCTCCGACGCCAAACCCATCCATCCCCTGCGCCTGGTGACCGAGGCGGTGGAGTTCCTGGGCCGGGACGGCATCCTGGTCATGGACGGCGGCAACACCGCCCTGTGGACCAACATCGCCGGCCGGGTCTACCATCCCCGTTCCTACCTCTTCGCCGAGGGGACCGGGCAGCTGGGAGTGGGCATCGGTTTCGCCATGGGGGCCAAGCTCACCAACCCAGATCGCCCGGTGTATATCATCCACGGGGACGGCTCCTTCATGATCAACTGCCAGGACATCGAGACCGCGGTGCGCTACAAGCTCCCGATCATCGACATCATCGCCAACGACAGCGCCTGGGGGATGATCAAGGGCGCTCAGCACGCCGCCTTCGGGCAGCGGTACTGCGGCGTGGAGTTCGGGGAGATCCGCCACGACCTGCTGGCCGAGGCCATGGGGGCCAGGGGCATCCGGGTGGAGAGCCCCGACGAGATACGACCCGCCCTGGAGGAAGCGGCCGCTTCGGACCGCCCGACGGTCATCGACGCCGTGGTGGACAAGGAGGCCAACCTGGATGTGCCGGTGCTCTTCCAGATGATCGTCCAGCTCTGGCTTAAGGGGTGCCCGGAGCCCTACTGCGGGACCTGATCCGCATCATCTTCCAGGATCTCCCAATCCGGGGGCAGAAGCTCCCGGACTTTATCGCGTATGAGGCGGGTGAGCTCCGGGAGGACCTTATGGGGCCTCCCCTCCAGGCGGGGCACCTGGAAGGGTTTGCCGATGTTTATGTGGTAGTCCTTCCCTTTCTCCTCGGTGATGCCGATGGGGAGCACTGGCACCCCGGTCTTCCAGGCGAAATAGGCCGCCCCGTGGGTGAAAGGGTGGAGCTTGGTATCGTCGTGGCGAGTGCCCTCAGGGAATATCCCCACGCAGTCGCCGCGTTCCAGGTATTCCATGGTGCGGCGTATGGCTTCCGGGCCGGGCTTCTCCCGGTCCACGGGATAGGCGAAGAAGATGCGCACCATGAGGCATTCGAAGAGGCTGTTGCGGGGGTCGAAGGCCTCCTTCTTGGCCATGAAGCGGACGGGTCGCTTGAGGGCTAGGTTGATGGCCACGGGGTCTTTGCGGCTGTTGTGGTTGGCCACCACCAGAAGAGGCCCCTTGCGGGGGACGTTCTCGTATCCGGTGCAGCGGAAATGGTAAAAGAGAGCGACCACGCGGAAGATGGGCCAGCCGATCCAGAAGCGTATCACTCGAGACACCTCCTGCCCCTCCAGGGGAGCGGGTTGGCCCCACCCGGATTCCCATCCGCGGAGCGGTGCCCGTGTGGGGTTGCCTTTCCCAAGGTTTTCCCTCTACTCCTGATTCAGAGGCGAGACGCCTTCCCCATAAAAGGTATCACAGCCGCGGCAGAGAAGAATATAGTCGGGAGGGGAGTTGAGGATGTGAGAGGAAGGATGAGAAAAACGACGGGGTTTAAGAGGATCTTGAGGGGCGGGGTCGACAGTTTCAACGGTCCTCGCCCGGGGAGGCGGGAAGAACCATGGTGAAGCACAGAGCTTTCTTTTACGCCTACCAGGGGACGCCCGGGGTGGGGGTGTTGGCCCGCCACCAGCACGAGGGGTGGCAGAGGGTGAACCTGTACGCCTTCGGGGTGGATATGGACAACCTGCAGCGGTTACTGGAGGAGGAGAGAGGCTCCTCCCTCATCGATGGCGGCATACTGTCGGCCAGGCCCGCACAGTCGAAAGTGATAATCGCCGGGGGCGTGGTCTTCAAGGGCATCACCTGTCTGGCCGGCGAGGGGCGCGCAGCCGAGGAGGTGGTTTCCGCCCTGGAAAAGACAGTCCCGGATTTCAGGGTCATGGGCACCGAGGATTTCCGAAGGCCGGAGATAATCTCTCCTCTCGAGGTCTACGGGTTCTCCTACCGGGGGAAGCTCATCGGCATCTCCCGGGTGGTCTTCTTCGAGTACGCCACCCAGTTCTCACTGGCCGGCATCTTTAGGGATCAGGACAGCAACCTGATGGACGAACTGCACCACTCCCTGGCTGAGCTTCATCCCTACCTCACCATCCCCAACCCCCTGCATACCGAGGAGAGGGACCAGAGGGTGGAGGTGAACCTCTTCATGGAGAGGTTTCCCCTCAAGGAGGACCTGCAGGAGGACTTCGTGCGCGCCATTCAGGCCCTGCCCGAACTCTCTTTCTATGCCATCTGATCGGCCCTACCCGGGCCTCACCTCTGCCCCCCACTCATTAGTGCAGAGGTGAAGGGCACCCCAAGATGTCGAAAGACATGCTGCATGGCGTTTGTGCGGGCCGAATCGGCCGGGACCTCCACGGGGAAAAGGGTAGCGGGAGGCCGCACTGGCGGGGAGAAGGTCCACGACGGGTTCAGAGGGTCCTCCCGATGGCCGTGGCCACCTTCCGTAGTTTGCCCATGAGGTTGGAGAAGGTCTCGAAATCCAGGGACTGCGGGCCGTCGCATAGGGCGGCATTGGGGTTGGGGTGGATCTCGATGAGCAGACCGTCGGCGCCCGCCGCTACCGCGGCCAGGGACATTGCCGGCACCAGGGAGGCGATGCCCACGGAGTGGCTGGGGTCCACCACCACCGGGAGGTGGGTGAGCTTCTTGAGCGCGGCAACCGCGGAGAGGTCTAATGTGTTGCGGGTGTAGGTCTCGAAAGTGCTAATCCCCCTCTCGCAGAGGATGATGTTCCGGTTGCCCTCCTTGATTATGTACTCCGCCGCCAGAAGGAGGTCCTCTATCTTGGAGCTGGGACCGCGTTTGAGCAGTACGGGATGTCCGCTGCGGCCGATCTCGGTGAGGAGGACGAAGTTCTGCATGTTGCGCGCTCCCACCTGGATGATATCCGTGTACTGACAAAAGACGTCGATGAGTCGTGGGTCGGTCAGCTCGGTGACCACCGGGAGGCCGGTCTCCTCCCGGGCCTCCGCCAGGTAGCGCAGCCCCTCCTCCCCCAGGCCCTGGAAGCTGTAAGGGCTGGTGCGGGGCTTGAAGGCTCCGCCGCGGAGAACGGAACCGCCCGCCAGCTTCACCAGCCGGGCGGTGTTGAGTATCTGTTCGCGGCTTTCCACCGCACATGGTCCGGCCATGACCACGACCCGGTCACCACCGATGCGCACCCCCGCCACCTCGATCACCGTGTCCTGGGGATGGGTCTCGCGGGCGGCGAACTTGTAGGGCTTCAGGATAGGGATTATCTGCTCCACGCCGGGATAACCGGCCATGGTCTCCACGATCTTCGTCTTGTCGTCCCCGATGACCCCGATGACCGTCTTGCGGACACCGTAGATAGGATGGGTCTTTAGGCCGAACTCCTCGATCTTGCGCATCACCGCTTCGACCTGCTCGCGGCTTGCGCCCTCGGACATGACCACGATCAACGATACCACCTCGCGAAAAAGGGTTTGAGAAGAAAGCTACCACCGGGGGGCTGGGGTGTCAACGAGCGCACCGGGAAACGGCGCTTGCCGTGGCGCAGCGGCGTGGAGATGGCCTGTTTCTTTTTGCGAGCGAGGGATGAAAGGGGGTGGCCGGTTTCCGCCCCGCAGCCATCCTCTTTGTGGCGACTTGGGAACCGATCCGGCCGGGGAAGAAGTGAAGACGCGTCCACCGTGCCTCGAGCGGACGGGGCGCGGGAAGAGGGCCTAAGAGGTGCGCCCGCTCTCCAACATCTCCACCAGGGTCCTTATGAGGTCGGTCTCGGTTATGATGCCCACCAGCCTTCCTCCCTCCACCACCGGGAGGCCTCCTATCTTGTTGTCCAATATCAGGCGCGCCGCCTCCTCGAGGGGGGTGTCCGGGGTGACGGTGATGGGGTCCGGGGTCATGATGCCCCTCACCTGTATGCGGTCCAGGATATATTCCACGTAACGCCTTTCCTGCACCACGGCCGAGCTCATGTCCGCCTGGCGCACGTCCCTGTCGGTGACGATGCCCACCAGCCTGCCCTCCTCCACCACTGGAAAACGGCGCAGGCCCAGTTCCCTTATCAGCCGGCGGGCTTCCCTCAGGGTGTCATCTGGGGAAAGGGTCACGGGATCGGTGCTCATGCGTTCCCTCACCAGCATGGGGACCTCCTTGCTCCGGGTCGCCAAGGCGTGCTTTTCAACGGCAATAATTATAAACCATCCCGCCGTTGAACCCCGGGAAAGGGTTGTTTTTCCCTTCCTGATATTTCCAACGAGGACCGGTCCGGAATCCCGGGGTCAACGGGGAACGAGAGAAAAGCTGGAAATCTACACGCGGCCATCATGCGCTCAGGTCCGGACTTCCGGTGAAGGACCGTTGCATACTTCAGAAGGGCATGGCGAATCAGTGTCTGCGGCCCTCAATACACCCAACCCGGGAAGGTGCATACGTTGGCCGGCCGATCCACGCTGCGATACATTTCCACATCCTTCCAGGGCTCGCCCAGGATACCGTCGTGGATGGCCCAGCTCCTTCCGCGGACCGTTTTCTCCGCGCCCGGCATGCGGAAGGGCGTGCTCCCGTCAAGTTTGCGGAAGAGCTCCCCACCAGGGCGGAATTCCCGGTCGATCTCCTCCATCTTCTTCCTGCCCCGCACATAATTGAAGCCGTGGTGCTCGAAGATTATGGCGTCGTGGTAGGCGAGGGGCTCGGCGAGCAGCATGTCGTGGCCCATAGCGGAGACGAAACTCAGGGCCAGGGGAAGGAAATCACGCAGCATACGCAGGCCCCGCCTGACCTGTCCTGGGGCCAGACCGGCCTGCATGGCACGGATCTCCTCGGGGATGTTGCGCCGGGTTGTACCGAACTTGGTGCGGCGGCCGGCGTCGTCGATATCCGTGTTGAAACGGGGGGAACGCGGGTCGTTGACGATGAGGAAGGTCACCTCCACTTTAAAGAACGCGGTGTCCGCGATCTCCAGGAAGAAGATGCAGTCCCGGTCCCCGGGATGTTCGCGGACCTCAATGATGGCGAAACCGGCCTGGCGCGGCGCCGTGATTTTGACCACCCGCTCGCCCGCCGGGTTTGTGAAGTCCACACGGTCGATGAGGAAGAGGTCGAAGATGCGTTCCGGGATGAGCAGGGCGTATACCCTTTCCTTGACCTCCGGGTCGAGCTGGTTGAGGGCATGGATGCTGTGGTGAGGGGCGTTTCCCACCAGGGAAAGCAGGCTCTCTCCCGTCCTCTGCGCGCTGTTCAGGGGCATGGCTCCGTTCCGTCATGCATGACCGTAAGACCGCCTCGGGCGGGTACTATTATAGTGGATGCCAAGACGGTGGAGGGCAGGCGATACGGAAAATCAGCCTCCGGGAGGAGGATAATCCCCGGGGATTACCGGTAGGGCGGGAGCGCATGGATAGCGGCGCCGGAGCGGGAGCGGGGAGGGAAGGCATCGCTGGCGGATTGGCATATCCTACCATTCGGGCGGCTCCTGAATGGTATACTTTCGGAGTCCGACGGCTCAGGACGTACGGCGGGGAAGGCGGGACGAGGAGGAGAGGCGGCGGATGTGCTCCACGGAGGAGGAGAGGGACGAATACCTGGATACCCCGCGCGGGAGGGTGTGGATAAGGGCCCACTCCCGGCCCGAGTTCATCGCCTCGATGCGGCTCGACGAGGGAATGGGCATATTCGCCGCGCCCCATTATCCGCCTTCACGCGAGAAAAAGGCCCTGGAGAGGCTGGCCTCCAACCCGGAGAGCAACATCATAGTGGCCTACAACCAGGAGGGGGTCATCGTGGGTTTCGTGGCCATCGCACCTCCCAGCCCGGCGGAGAGATGGGGAAAGCTCTCCGGGAAAGGCCTGCTCGAGGCCATGGCCATCGAGGTCAGCAGGGGCTGGCGGTCCATGGGGATTGCGGACAAGATGCTCGAATGCGCCGTCAACGACGATTTCTTTTACGACAAGATCGTCATCTGCACGGGATATTCCTGGCACTGGGACCTGGAGTCCACAGGACTGAGCAAGGAGGAATACCGCCGCATGCTCCTGCGCTACCTGGAAAAGGCCGGTTTCATGTACTATGACACGGACGAACCCAACGTGAATCTTGATCCGGCCAACTTCTTCACCGCCCACATCGGTGCCGGGGTGGAGGAAAAGCTGCTCCACGAGTTCGAACGCTTGCTGTTCAAGGACCCCGGATGGGCCGATTTCCGCGGCCGACCGCGCACTATAGCGGAGGTGCTGGGCAGGAACGACCTCCTCAACGGCGGCGACGGCGCGCGGGGAGGGAGCGAGGGTGGGTGAAGGGTGCTATACTTTCATCGTGATGCGGCCATGTGCCGCAGGGGTTGAGGGAGAGAGATGCGATATCGCGGCCTGGTGATCAGGCCTCCCAGCGAGGCCGGCAGCTACATCCTGCAGGTCACCTACGGGTGTTCCCATAACGCCTGCACCTTCTGTCCTACCTATAAAGGGGTGCGTTTCAGCCCCCGTCCCCTGGAGGAGGTTGAGGAGGACATAGCCGCAGCCTCACGCCTCATCCCCTACACACGCCGCGTCTTCCTGGCCGACGGGAACGCCCTGTGCCTGCCGACAGAGGAACTGGAGAGGATACTTCGCCTGTTGCGGCAGTCCTTCCCGCGCCTGGAGAGGGTGGGGATCTACGCCAACGGCAGGGACATTAACGGAAAACCGCGGGAGGAGCTGCGCCGGCTGGCGGAAATGGGGCTGGGCATCGTCTACCTGGGCCTGGAGAGCGGCGATGACGAGGTGCTCCGAAGGGTACGCAAGCGGGACACCTGCGAGGAGATGGTCCAAGCGGTGCTCAAGGCCAAGGAATGTGGGATTCTCACCTCGGTGATCGTTCTGCTCGGGCTGGGCGGGAAGGAGGGCTCCCTGCGCCACGCGCGCCTGAGCGCCGAAGCCGTCTCCAGGATGAACCCCCACTACCTGAGCGCGCTCACCCTGATGGTTGTCCCGGGGACTCCCCTCCACGCGGAATGGGAAAGGGGGGAGTTCGAGATGCCGGATCAGAGAGGGCTCCTGGAGGAGCTGCGGGAGTTCATCTCCGCCTGCCGCCTCGAGGGCTGCGTATTCCGCACCAACCACGCTTCCAATTATTTACCATTAAAGGGTGTTCTTTCCAGGGATAGGGAGAGGCTGCTGAATACCATAGAGCGGGCCTTCCAGCGGCCGGAGATGCTCAGGCCGGAGTTCATGCGGGCGCTTTAGGCCGTCTGAGGGCGGCATGGCGCAACGGCTGTTATATTTTACCGCATGTGCTCAAGGCGGTAGTGCGGGCAAACGATACTTAAAGTGAGGCCGTGGGAGGCAAAAGAGGAGCGCGCAAGCATGAGGACGGTTGCCTACATCGAGGACGACCCGGACATGATAGACCTGGTGTCCATCATCCTCCGCAAGCACGGATACCAAGTCGCCGGGTTCACCGAGAGTAAAGATATAGCCGACAGGTTGAGGGAATTGAAGCCCGAGCTCATACTCCTGGACTTGATGATGCCCCATGCGGACGGGCTGGAGGTGTACAGGGAGATAAAGAGCCGTCGGGAGATCGCCGAGGTTCCGGTGATCATCATCTCGGCCATGAAGAGGGCGGTGGAGGAGATAGAGAAGGAGGGGGAGGTCAAGGTGGAGGCCTGCCTGGTCAAGCCCTTCACCATAGGGGAGCTCCTGGAGACCGTGAACCGGGTGATGGGAGAGCGTGGCTCGTGAGTGGCGCTACCGCTCCCGACTTGAACGCATCCGGCTGGAGCGGTAGAGAAAGGGCTTACCCCACGGCCTCCTTTTCCATGATGCCGCCCAGTTCCTGGGCCGGCGGGTTGGAGGGCACGGCTACCGGGCCCTTCATGCGTCAGTGGACCAGCACACGGGGTTGACTTGGTGGGGTGAAGGGAACAAAATGTAGAGGGTCCGACCTGGAGAAGGCCGGGCCTTTCCCGGAAGGTTGAAGTACGGAGGTGAACCAGATGACGGAGCATGACGAGGTCCTCACTACGGGAGAGAAGGCTCCGGCCGGAAAGTATTATTGCGACAAGTGCGGTTACGAGTACGAGCACAAGGACGAGGACCAGCCCCTTCCCAACTGCCCCGACGAGGGGATCTACACCATTTGGAACCCGGTACGGCTGAAGCCCCGTTTCGTGGAGAGCATCTGACCGCGGAGAGGTCTTCTCCCGTCTACCGAGCCCCTGCGGGGGCTTGTCTTTTAAGTCTCAAAACATGCCGTAAAGACGGTCTTCGGGGCTGACGGCGCCGATCGTGAACGTACCGGATAAGCCTTGAGGGGCAATGGCATGGGGGTGCCACGGAACGGCTTGCGCGTCCGCGAAGGGCTGCGGCGTGGATAGAGGGCGCCGGTATAGCCCTTCGCCCTCATCCCGCGTTGGACCAGGTGCGGTCCACGCCCATCCTCTGCAGGTAGCGGCGGTAGCGGAGCATCTTGGACAGGATGCCTGCCGCCTTTTCCGGGGCGGTGAAGATGACCGTCTCCCCGGCCTCCAGGTCGCGGAGGTTTTCCTCCCCGATGAACTGCATCTCCACGAAGACTATGGGTTTGCCGTAGGAACGCATGAGCTCCTTGGCCCGGGCGAGGAGCCTCAGGTTGCGCTCCTTTAGCTCGGTGAAGAACCTCTTCAGGGCATCCTCGCTCATCTCCATGATCAGGTTCTGGGAGACCAGGACGTTGAGGCCGATGATGGTGCCCGTCCCCAGGGAGCCGAGCACCACCACGGCGTCCACCTCCGGCGAGGCGGCCATGGCTTCCAGGATGGCCAGGTGGGTCTCCATGTAGATGTTCCCCACCAAATCCACGGGATTGCCGTGGCTCCAGAAGGGCGGAAGCAGGCTGTCGCATACTTCCATGACCTTCCGGTCCAGTTTCGCCAGGCGCAGGCCGGCCAGGGCCGTGGCGTCGGTGGCCAGTACCCCCCAGCCTCCTCCCAGGGTGATGATGCCCAGGCGGTCTCCGGCGGGGAGGGGGAGCCTCTCGAAGGACTTGGCCAGGTCCAGCATCTCCTGGGAGGTGTCCGCCCTGATGGCCCCGCACTGCCGGAAGGCCGCCTCATATACCTCGTCGGATCCGGCCAGGGAACCGGTATGGGACATGGCCGCCCTGCTCCCCTCCTCGGTGCGTCCGGACTTGATGACGATCACCGGCTTGCTCAGGCTGGTGCGGGAGACGACCTCCATGAGCCTGCGCCCGTCCTCCACCCCCTCCAGGTAGGCGAGGATGAGCGAGGTGTCGGGGTCCCTTCCGAAATAATCTATATAATCCGAGGCATGGAGGAGGGCCTCATTGCCGCTGCCCACGAACTTCCCGAAACCTATTCCCTGATTCATGGTCCACCCCAAGAGGTTGGCGCCCACGTTCCCGCTCTGGGAGACGAAGGATATCCGTCCCGGCCTGAGCTGCACGGGAGCCCCGACGGCATAGAGGTCGTGCGCGGCGTTGACCACTCCCATAGTGTTGGGCCCCACGACGGTCAACCCCTTCGCCTGCGCCACCCGGACGAGCTCCCTTTCCAGGAGTGCCCCCTCCTCTCCCACCTCGGAGAAATTGGAGGAGATGACCACCACGTGCGTGATCCCGCGGCGGGCGCATTCCTCCAGCACACCGGGTACCGTATGCGCTGGAGTGGTGATGATGGCCAGGTCGGGCACCACGGGAAGTTCGGCGACGGAGGAATAGGCGGGAAGGCCGTGGATGCTCCTCTCCCTCGGGTTGACGGGGTAGATCCTGTCCCGCGGAAAACCCCCAGCCATCAGGTTCACCAGGAGGAAAGAGCCCCACTTGGAGGGCACGTTGGACGCTCCCACCATGGCGATGTCGCGGGGTTTGAAGATCCTGTCCAGGTCCGGGTGCATGTGTGACCTCCTTTCCGAATCGTGGACGATTATAGGCCAAGGGGAGAGGGGGGACAAGGAAAAGACACGGGTCGGGGCCGTCCTCGGGGATGGCGGACAACTGGGGTTGACAAATTTTGTTCTTATGTTATATTAATGTTGAAATTGTTAAATATATATAATTTTGTTCAACATGAGTAACGAGGTGGGAGCATGAAAGAAGCACCAAAGCTGCGTTTGGACGACTTCTACTGGTGCGATGACCTGCATGTCCTGCGGGAGCTCCGCGACGCGGAGACCCTCGAGCTGCGGGGCTTCCGGGCTTACTGCGGGAGGATGAAGAAGGATATAGACGATTCCTTCTGTCATCGCTGCTTCCTGCATTGATCGAGCGGCCTCATCGCATCTCGTCCTTCAACCGGTCGGGGCGGCTCCTGCCGCCCCGACACCCCTTTCGGGGAAAAGGGGATGGAGAAGAGTGAGGGCAGGTGGGGGGATGGTCGCAGCCTGGAAGAGAGGTACACCCGACAACGTTGCCGGGGATGACTCCCGCGATGCTCGACGGGGCATCGCGGTGACTCCCTTAAGCCAGGGAGAACGAGAGGCAGGAGAGAATGATTCAAGCGCTGTGGTCATCGAAGTGAGCGAGGTGTTGCGGAAGGAAGACCGAGCGCGGGAGAAAGCCGAGCGCCGCAGGGGTTGAACGCCGAGCCAGGGACGGGTGATAATCATGTTTATGAGCGAAAGCAGCGCGAGGAACGAGAACTCGGAAAGGGTTCCCACGGGAATATCAGGGCTGGACGAGATGTTGGGGGGCGGTCTCCTCTCCAACTCCGTAGCCGTGGTCAAAGGCGCTCCGGGGACCGGTAAGAGCTGTATTGGCATGGAATATATTGCCAAAGGGATAAGGGATTACGGGGAGCCGGGCCTGATCATAACCTTCGAGGAGTTCCCGCGCCAGCTCTACCGCGACGCGTTGTCCATAGGCTTTGACCTCCGGGAGTTCGAGCGGCGGGACCAGTTGCGCACCATATTCACCACGCCCGCCGTCTTCCTGCGTGAGATCCAGCAACCGGGCGGAATCTTCGACCGCACCATCGAGGAGATCTCCGTGAAGAGGGTCTTCGTGGATTCCATGACCCAGCTGGAACGCATCACCCAGGACCCTGTGGAACTCCGGGAGATAATGTACACCTTCCTGAACGGCCTGCTCCGCTACAACATAACCGCGGTAGTGACCCAGGAGGACGCCTACATCACGGGGAACATGAGCGTTGCCGAGGCCGGGCTCTCCTATATCGTGGACACCATCATCCAACTGCGCTACGTGGAGATAAGCTCCAGCGTGGACCGGGCCATCTTCGTGCTCAAACACCGGGCGTCGGATCACGACAAGAGGATCAGGCGCATGAGCATCACCTCCCAGGGGGTGAGGGTGGAGGAGGCCTTTGAGGGGAGAGAGGGCATCCTGACCGGAAATCCCTCCGTGAGCCGCAGGGTGCGCAGGGCTGAGGAGTTCTTCAAGTGAAGCGGTTGAAGTGTACGGCTTGAAAGGTCGCAAGAGGTAATGCTCGATTTCGAGAACCTGGATCCGCAGGTCGGCGCTTTCGTGGAGGAATATATAGATTCCTTCATCAGCTGGGATCTCATACTCTTCTTCCACGAGAATCCGTACACCGTCGGCTCCCCTTCCAGCATCGCCATGAGCATCGGGCGCCTGGGCTCGGATATCGAGCCCTACCTGGAAAGGTTGGCCGACAAGGGCATCCTGGTCAGGGAGTACAGGGGCCAGGGAGGGACGGAGACCATATACGCCTATAAACCGGAGCCGGATTTCGAGAAGATGGTCATCGAGTTCAAGCGGGCGTTAAAGGACAGGGCCAGCAGGCTGATAATCGTGAGTAAGGTGCTCCAGAAGGAGGCCAGGCGCTGACGGGCCGGGGTATCGAAAGTTGATGCATCTCGAGGAGCGAAATCTTGAGAAACGGCACTCCTGATGTTAAAATAAGCACCGGTGGATCGGGCGGAAGTGGCTCAGTTGGTAGAGCATCACCTTGCCAAGGTGAGGGTCGCGGGTTCGAGTCCCGTCTTCCGCTCCAGAGAGGAAGGGTAGGCGGAAAGCCTACCCTTAATTGCGATATTGCGAGACCGGGCGGCGTGGCCAAGTGGTAAGGCAAAGGTCTGCAAAACCTTGATCACCGGTTCGAATCCGGTCGCCGCCTCCAGCACCTGAAGGGCCCGGAAGGGCCTTTTTCGTTCGTCCATCTCGGAGGCCAAGGCCACCCTCACTGCAGGCGAGCCACTCCGCCGGAAATGAAAGCTCGTCCCGGCTCGCCCCTTTTTACGGATGCATTGCCTCCGGATGAGGCCCTTCGGGAGGGTGGGGCAACCTGTCCGTGAATCGGAGCGGCGATGCGGGGCGGATAGCGTGGCTGCTTTATCGCCGTCAGGAGGCCGGGTGACGCTCCCCGGTGGAGAGAGCCGGAAAACACTCTTCCAGGCGGCGCATGCGCTCGGCCATGGTAGGCTGGGTCCGAAAGGGGCGATAGGAGGCGTAGTCCACCACCGGGTGGAAGAGAATGGCGTCCAGGTTGCGAGGGAGGAGCATGATGTCCCGCACGTCCTCGGAGGCGTGTTCCACCGCCAGGTACACGGCTTCCGGGTCGCGGAGGATGTAGGAGGCCTGAAGGTCGGCATAATATTCCCTCTCCCGGTCGAGGAAGAGGCGCATGAGGCGGTACAGGAGAAGGGACATGAGGGACGCCAGTACGGCGAAGAGAAGGGCCAGGGAAAGGGGATAGAGGAAGGCGGGAGAGGGCTTGCGTCCCGAGTTCAGTGCCGCGGTCAGGACCAGGGCCGTGAGGGGGATGGCGAGGAGGGCCGGCAGCCCCCGGTATGATGCCCTGGTGAACCACGAGGTGGAGCGGCCCAGGGAGGGCCCCGGCCCCACCAGCCGGAGGAGGACGCTCTGGATCATGGTGTCCCCGGATGTGATGTGCGCCAGCTCGTGAGCCATTACCGCTTCTCGTTCCCGTTCCGGAAGCTTCTCCGCCACCCCTCTGGTGACGAAGAGGGCATGGGAGCCGTCAGGGAGGGCAAAGGAGAAGGAGTTGATGTCCGGGTGCGGGATCTCCAAGAGGCGTACGTGGATGTCCGTCCCCGTGCCCAGCAGAGCTGCCTGTAAGGCGTTCTCCAACCTGCGGTCCACCTGTCCGGGCGGCAGCGCGGCCACCAGATTGAGGATCCACCTTCCCCCCAGGGCGAAGCGCAGGATGGCGTACAGGAGGTAGAGAAGCCAGAAGAGCAGGAGAGTGAGCCAGAAATCCGCCCTGGCAGCGAGGAGCCGGCGCACGAGGAAGACCCCGGCGGAGGAAAGCCCCATTACCAGGCAGGAGAACACGAAGAAGAGCAGGAACATGCGCCGCCTGTTGGCCTGGAGCAGCGAGAAGAAGTCCTTTGGCTGCATGCTCATCACCTTCAAAGGGATATGGTGAAGCACCGTCTCGGCCGGCCGTCCCCTCTCCGTCGATGCCGGAAAGGGAATCCGCGAGCCCCTTTGACCGGAGGGCCGTAAACCCGCACGTCGACCACGGGGATCACATGAGGACCCGACCTTATCCGGCTCCACACGGGCGCGGCTCCCTTCCGGAATGGCGCCCCTCTTTTCATCGGCGCGGGAAAGGCGTGGGTTGACCCCGGACCAGCTGCGACCCAAGACGTTCCGGCCCTTGGCATTCGGGAGAAGGAAGGAGAGCGAGTGAACCTCTGGCGGTCTGGCGGTGGCTCAAGACCGGAGCCGGCTTGCCCGATAGCATAGATCGGACGGTATCTCGACGCCCGGGGAAAGCATGCGGCTGACTGCGGAAGGAGTGAGGGAGCCCGGATTCCGGCTTCGCCAGAATGGTTTGTGACCCATAAGGAATACGCTTTCTCGCCTTGGGAAGGTTACCTGTAGAGAGCGGAATGCCCATCGTGCGGGGATTGTGGGGGCAGTTGCCAAAAAGGAATAAATACCCGAAAATAATGAAGCTGCGGGCGCGTAGCTCAGTGGGAGAGCGCTTCCTTGACGCGGAAGAGGTCGTGGGTTCAATCCCCTCCGCGCCCACCAGCCAGAAACTTCCCGGAACTGAGCGGGGTCTGGTGATAGACGGATGCTCAAGGCGCGGTGGCGAAGGACATCGCCTGCCGCGCGCCTTTTTAGGGCTTAGGGAAAGCGGAAAAGTGGAGCGGCGGAGACGTCGCCGGTATGAGATCGATGCGCCGGGCTTCAAAGGCGCCCGGTCGGTCGGAGGGAGCGGAGTGAGATGAAATGTCCGCAATGCCAGGCCGAGAACCCTGACGACGCCCAGTACTGCTACCTCTGCTACACGCGCTTCAAGGTCATGGAGAGGTCGGCGGAGGCGGAGGAGAGGGCACGGCGCTTGAGGGAGAACAACATCGGTGCGCGATTGCGCTGTCCAAGCTGCGGGGAGCTCAGCCCCGTCGAATCCCCCTTCTGCCTGCGTTGCGGCTTCGCCTTCGAGGATCCGGAGGCCCTGTTGGTGCCCGAGGAAGAGGTGCGTGAATACACGGAGAGAAGAACGTGGAAGGAGCGCCAGGAGGAGGAGGGCCTGCACTCCCAGCCCATCCGTGTGGACGGTGAGATGGACGGGGCGGAGCTCATGAGGCGGTTGGACGACATACTGAATGCCGGGTACAGGGCCCGGTTGCAGGCCAGAGGACGCCAGAGCATAGCCCATGCCCTCAAGGTCCTGGCCCTCCTGGGTGAAGAGTGGGAAGGGAAGGGAAAGGAGATAACCCTCCGGGTGCGCATGCTGGGGGAGCAGATAGTGAAGGACCTCGAGGACCTGGATTTGGAGATAGAGGCCGAACTGGTGGATATCAAGGGAGGCGCGGGTTGAAGGTAAGGTTCGGCGGAACGGAATACCACGTGGAGGAGGGGACCACGGTACTGGACTTCCTGGTTCGCACGGTGGGGATGGACGAGGACAGCGCCGTCGCCGCCCGGCTGAACGGGGAAATCGTGGACCTCTCCCGTCCGTTGGAGGAGGGTTCACTGGAGCTGGTCACCTGGGATGACGAGGAGGGAAAGGAGATATACCGGCACACCGCCTCCCATGTCATGGCCCAGGCGGTCATGGAGCTCTTTCCGGGGACCAAACTGGCCGTTGGCCCGGCCATAAAGGACGGGTTCTATTATGATTTCGACCTCCGGGAACCCATAACCCCCGAGGACCTGCCGCGCATCGAACAGCGCATGGCGGACATAGTGGAACGCGACCTGCCGCTGCGTAGGGAGGTCCGCTCCCGGGCGGAGGCCGTGGAGCTCTTCCGTAGCCTGGGCCAGGACTACAAGGTGGAGCTGCTGGAGGAGATCCCCGAAGAGGAGGTGACCCTCTACCGCCAGGGGGATTTCGTGGACCTCTGCCGCGGTCCCCATCTCCCATCCACCGGCCGGTTGCGGCACTTCAGGCTCCTCAGCCTGGCCGGGGCCTACTGGCGTGGCGACGAGACGCGGCCCATGCTCCAGCGCATCTACGGGACGGCCTTCCGGCAGGAGGAGGAACTGGCCGCCTACCTGGATTTCCTGAGAGAGGCGGAAAGGAGGGACCACCGCAGGCTGGGGAGGGAGCTGGACCTCTTCAGCTTCCACGAGGAAGCGGGTCCGGGGGTGGTCTTCTACCATCCGCGCGGAGCGGTCCTACGGGGCATAATAGAAGATTTCCTCAAGGAGGAACACCGCAAGAGGGGGTACCAGATGGTCATCACTCCCCATCTGTTCCGCGGCCGCCTCTGGCACGAGTCCGGACACATGGACTACTACCGGGAGAACATGTACGTCTTCGAGAAGGAGGGCGTGGAATACGTGGTCAAGCCCATGAACTGTCCCGGGCACGTGCTGATATACAAGACCCGTCCCCGCTCCTACCGGGAATTGCCCCTGAAGTTCTTCGAGCTGGGGACGGTATACCGCCATGAGAGGTCCGGGGTTCTGCACGGCCTCATGCGGGTCCGGGGCTTCACCCAAGACGACGCGCACATCTTCTGCCGCGAGGACCAGCTGCGGGAGCAGGTGGAGGAGTGCCTGGAGTTCGCCTTTCACTCCCTGCGTACCTTCGGTTTCCGCGACTTCGAGGTCTATTTGAGCACCCGTCCGGAGAAGTCGGTGGGGAGCGACGAGCTGTGGGAGAAAGCCACCTCCGCACTGCGGGACTCCCTGCAGGAGATGGGCATCCCCTTCCAGGTGGACCCCGGGGAGGGCGTCTTCTACGGGCCCAAGATCGACGTGAAGCTCAAGGACGCCATCGGGAGGTCATGGCAAGGGCCCACGGTGCAGGCGGACTTCAACCTCCCGGAAAGGTTCGACCTCCATTACACGGGGCAGGACAACCGCCCCCACCGTCCCGTGGTCATCCACCGCGTGGTTCTGGCCGGGATAGAGAGGTTTTACGGCGTGCTCCTGGAGCATTACGCCGGCGAGCTGCCCCCCTGGCTGGCGCCGGTGCAGGTGGTGGTGGTCCCCATCGCCGACCGGCACCTGGAGTACGCCCGGAGGGTGCGGGACGTCCTGGCGGCGGAGGGCCTCCGGGTGGAGGTCGACGAGGACCGGGAGACGGTGAGCATGAAGGTGAGGAGGGCTCAACTGCTGAAGATACCCTTCACCCTGGTGGTGGGGGACCGCGAGGTGGAGGGGGAGACGGTGAGCGTCCGCGACCGGGCGGGCCGTGACGTGCGGGGAGTGCCCCTGCGCGAGTTCCTGGACCGGCTGAAGGCGATGGTCGAAGGGCGAGCCGAGACCGGGGAGTGGGTGGAGTGATGGAACGCCTGTGGAGGCCATGGCGCATGCAGTACATCCGCATGGCCCAGGAGGACCGGGAGGGGGAGTGCATCTTCTGCACCAAGCCGAGGGAGGGCGACGACCGCTCTTCCCTCATCCTGCACCGCGGGGAGAGATGCTTCATTATCATGAACCTCTTTCCCTACAACACAGGCCACCTGATGGTGAGCCCTTACCGGCACGTGGGGGAGCTGGAGCGCCTGGAGCCCGCGGAGATGGAGGAGCTGATGCGCCTCACCGTGCTGGCCGTGGAAACCATAAAGGAGGCCATGCAACCCCAGGGTTTCAACCTGGGGATGAACCTGGGCAAGGTCTCCGGGGCGGGATACGACGAACACCTGCACATGCACGTGGTCCCCAGGTGGCAGGGGGACACCAACTTCATGCCCGTGGTGGCTGGGGCCAAGGTGATGCCCGAGTCTTTGGAGGAAAATTATTCCAGATTAAGGGAGGCGCTGGAGCGCCTGCTGCGCAGGGAGGAGTAGGCCGCGTAACCGCTCATCTCCGCTGTCCCGAGAAGGTACGTCGCTACATCTACACCACCAACCAGCTGGAGAGGAACTGAAAGGAAGTAAAAAGGCGAACCAAGACCATCGAGCCTTCTCCTCGGAGCAAAGTCTCCTCTCCGTTCTTTACCTCATCTTAAAGAATGAGAACGAGAGGCGCGGCCAGAGGAGGCTTCGTGGCTTTGCGAAACCGAAGCTGGAGGAGGAAGGCTAAATGGTGGATACAAATCTCTTGACGCCATCTTTTTCAAGACTGAAGTTGTAGGAGGGAGGCTTGAGGGTGGACATGAATTTCTTGGCGCCATCTCAGGGGTTTCCGGAACCCAGGATGGAAGCCGTAATGGGATGAGGGCTGGTATTCGGGCACCATCGTCTTGGCGCTGTCCTCGCCCACGTCGGGAGGAGGTTCTGGAGCCGGTGGATACCACCGCCGGTGTGCAGCGGTTGGGCCAGCCCCTGATGCGGGGTGGGATTAAACCGCTTTGGAGGGGATGAAAGCCTTCACGGGCACCGGGATGTGAGCAGGATGTCCCCTGTGCGGCGCCGTGGAGGCGGGCGATACGGCCGGACTCGCGAAGGGTGGGCTTCTGTCCGGCGGCCGGTGCCCTGCAGCCACTATCTCTTCTATCTCTTGCCCTTGAGAGACCGAACCGAGGCGCCTATTCTTTCTTCTCCCGCTCCTGCTTGGCGGCCTCGATGATCTTGGCCGCTATGTGCGAGGGGACTTCCTCGTAATGGGACAGCTCCATGCGGAAGGTGCCCCGCCCGCCGGTTATGGAGCGCAGGTCGATGGAGTAGCGGAGCATCTCCGCCAGGGGAACCTGTGCCCGCACGCGCTGGAGCCCGCCCACGGCCTCCATGCCCAGGATGCGCCCCCGTTTGGCGTTGAGGTCGCCCATGACGTCTCCCATGAAGGCCTCGGGGACCAGTATCTCCACGTTCATGATGGGCTCCAGGAGAAAGGGGTCGGCCTCGGCCATGGCGTTCTTCAGGGCCAGGGAGCCGGCTATCTGGAAGGAGATGTCCGAGGAGTCCACGGGGTGATACTTTCCGTCGTACACCGTGGCCCGCAGGTCCACGATGGGGTATCCGGCCAGGTACCCCTCCTCCATGGCTTTGCGGATGCCCTTCTCAACCGAGGGGATAAACTGCTTGGGGATCACGCCCCCCACAATCTTGTCCACGAACTCGAAGCCCTTGCCTCTCTCCAGTGGCTCTATCTCCACCCAGGCGATGCCGAACTGGCCGTGCCCGCCGGTCTGTTTCTTGTGTTTTCCCTCCGCCCGGGCCGTCTTTCGTATGGTCTCCTTGTAGGGGACACGGGGGAGTTCCGTCCTCACGTTGACCCCGAACTTGCGGGACATGCGCTCCATCATGATGTCCAGGTGCATCTCCCCCATGCCGGAGATGATGGTCTGCTTGACCTCCGTGTCCCGGTGAACGGTCAGGGTGGGGTCCTCTTCGGCCAGGCGGGCGAGGGCCGTGGAGAGCTTGTCCTCGTCCCCCTTGCTCAGGGGCTCCACGGCCAGGGACATGATGGGCTCCGGGAACTCGATGGGGGGCAGCAGGATGGGATTCTCCTTGTCACAAAGGGTGTCTCCCGTGGAGGTGTCGGAGAGTTTGGCCACACCGCCTATGTCCCCGGCGGGCAATTCTTTCACCGGTATCTGGGTCTTTCCACGCACCACGAAGACCTGTCCCACTCTCTCCTCCCTGTCGCGCGAGGCGTTGTACACCGTGCTGTCGGACCTCAGGGTGCCCGAGAAGACACGGAAGTAGGAGAGCCGTCCCACGTAGGGGTCGGAGATGGTGTTGAAGACCAGCGCCGCCAGGGGCGCGTCCTCGCGAGCGGGGAAAGAGAGCTCCTCCCCTCCACCCCTGCGGGTACCGCGCACCTCCTGAAGGCGGAGCGGCGAGGGAAGGGTGTTGACCATGGCTGCGGTCAGGAGGTCTACGGCGACGTTGCGCGTGGCGCTCCCGCAGAGGACCGGGACCAGGGTCCCCTCCGAGACCCCCGAGAGAAGGGCGTCGAGCACCTCCTTCTCGTCGAGCTCCTCGCCCTCCAGGTATTTCTCCATCAGCGCGTCGCTGGCCTCCGCCGCTCCCTCTATGACCTTCTCCCGGGCCGCCTGCACCTGCTCGGCCATCTCCGAAGGTATCTCCGTCTCCTCCGCTTTCCCGCCCTCGCCGTAGACGAAGGCCTTATTGGCGATGAGGTCCACCACTCCACGGAACTGGTGTTCCTCTCCTATGGGCAGCTGGAAGGGGACCACGCGGGAACCGTAGAGCTCCGTCAGCTGGTCGAGGCAGCGCTGGAAGCTGGCGTTCTCCCGGTCCATCTTGTTCACGAACACGATGCGGGGGTATCCGTATTCGTCGGCCATCTTCCAGATTATCTCCGTCTGTACCTCCACCCCGGCCACGGCGGAGATGACGAAGACGGCCCCGTCGATGACCCTCAGGGTGGAGACCACCTCGCCGATGAAATCGGCGAAGCCCGGGGTGTCGATGAGGTTTATTTTGTGCCCCCTCCATTCGAAGGTCAGGGGAGTGGCCTTTACGGATATCCCGCGCTTCTGTTCATCGGGGTCGAAATCGCTCACCGTGTTGCCCTCGTCCACCTTGCCCAGGCGCTTGATCACCCCGGCGTTGTAGAGGACGGCCTCGGCGAGCGAGGTCTTCCCGGAGTCGTTGTGGCCGAAGAGGCCCACGTTGCGGATCTTTTCCGTCGCGTACTTTTCCATGCCTATCCCTGTCCTTTTCGCTCGGTCCCGTTCTTAACCCTAAATATTATAAGCGCGCCTCCGGCCCTAAGCTACAGCATGGATGGAAAACCCCGCCCAAAACGCATCCGGATGGAAAACGCTATGGGGGAAGGCCACGACCACGCACGCGCCTTCGCCCCTGAGCTACGGCATGGAAGGAGAACCCCGCCTCGAAGCGCCGCTCGACGCGGGATTTCGAGAGTGGGCCTATATTGTTGACCCACAGGGAGTATGATATAATTCGCCCAGAAACGAGAGCGGAAGCCGAGGTGGGCAAGCGCCCACTTTTTGTTTGGCGAGAGGGGTCGTGATGCACGCTTCGCCCTTCGAGGAGATGGAGGAGAGGCTGGAGGGGATCATCGAACCGTGCCTCGAGGGCAGTGGCGTGAGGTTGATCTCCGTCTTCGTGGAAAGGAGGGGGCGGCGCCTGGTGGTGACCGTCTGCCTGGACCGTGAGGGCGGCATAGACGTGGACACCTGCGCGGAGATGAGCGAGCTCATAGGGCGGTACCTGGACGTGGAGGACGTCATCCAGGAGAGCTACAACCTGGAGGTGGAATCGCCGGGCCTGCAGAGGGTGCTGCGCAAGCCGAGGGAGTTCCGAAGCTTCCGCGGCCGGGAGGTGGAACTACTGCTCAGGCAGTCCTTCGAGGGGAGGCAGAAGCTACGCGGACTGCTTCTCGATGCCGACGAGGAAGGCATAACCGTGAAGGTGGAAGACGAGGAGCTGGTATTCCCCTACCAGGCGCTCAAGAGGACGAGGCTCTACTTTGAGCCTCCCTGGTGATGGTGCTCCGCCAGGGGGAGTGGATGCCGATGAACCACGATTGGCTTGAAGCCCTGCGGCAGATAGAGAGGGAAAAGGGCATCGACGCCGAGCTGATCATCCAGGCTCTGGAAGCTGCCCTCCTTTCGGCCTACAAGAAGAACTATCCCCATTCCGAAGACGCCAGGGTGGAGGTCAACCGGGAGACGGGAAGCATCCACGTCTTCGCCCGCCGTGAGGACGAGGAAACGGGGGAGGTTCGCGATGTGGAGGTGACCCCCCGGGACTTCGGCCGCATCGCCGCTCAGACGGCCAAGCAGGTCATACTGCAACGCATACGTGAGGCGGAGCGGGATCTGGTCTACGAGGAGTATCAGGAGAAGGTGGGGGATATCGTCACCGGCATAGTCCAGCAGTCCGAACAGCGCTACACTCTCGTGGACCTCGGAAAGGTGGAGGCCCTCCTCCCCCACTCGGAACAGATGCCCGGGGAGAGGTACCGCCACGGGATGAGGATTAAGGTTTATGTAGTGGAGGTGAGGCGCTCGAGCAAGGGGCCGCAGATCATCGTCTCACGTACCCACCCCGGGCTCCTGAAGCGCCTCTTCGAGATGGAGGTCCCGGAGATAGCCGACGGGTACGTGGAGATAAAGGCGGTGGCCAGAGAACCCGGACATCGCTCCAAGATAGCCGTGATGTCCAACGACCGCAACGTGGACCCCGTAGGGGCCTGCGTGGGAGCCAGAGGTTCCCGGGTGCGCACGGTGGTGAACGAACTGAGGGGCGAGAAGGTGGACATCGTCCCCTGGAGCCCGAAGCCGGAGGAATTCGTGGCCCACGCCTTGAGCCCGGCCACGGTGAAGAAGGTCATCTACCATCCCGAAGAACAGATGTGCGAAGTCATCGTCCCCGACAGCCAGCTTTCACTGGCCATCGGCCGAGAGGGACAGAACGCCCGCCTGGCGGCGAAGCTGACCGGCTGGCGCATCGACATCCGTAGCGAATCCCAGGCGGGCGAGGGAGAGGAGGCCTTCGTAGCACAGGCGGGAAAGCCGAGCGAGGCCTGGAGGGCATCCGGCGCCGAGGAGGAGTCGGAGGGGCCGGAAGAGACCACGGGATCCGTAGAATCGTCGGGGCCGGGACAGACGACGGAACCAGCAGGGGTGGGTGAAGAGCCTGCGGAACCGGCAACGGAAGCGGGGGATTCGGGGACCACCGAGGAAGGGTGAGGAAGCATGCCGCTCTTGGTTTATGATATATCTGTGGCCGTCAAGAGATCTTGGCCAACAACTGCCGCGTGACGGAGTACATCCGGCCGGGAAGGAAGGGTCATGGCGGGGAAAAGGGTTCACCAACTGGCCAAAGAACTGGGTATCACCAGCAAGGAGCTCCTGGAGGTCCTCCAGTCCATGGGGCAGGACATCCAGAACCCGCTTTCCGCCGTGAACGAGGAGTTGGAGAAGGCGGTCACGGAGAAGGTCAAGGGCAAGAAAGCCGCCACCCCACGGAAGAGGGCCCCGGCGAAGGCTCCCGCGGCGAAGGCGGAGGCGAAAGAGGAGAAGGCAGACAAAGGACCGCGGAAAGAGGGAAAGCCGGCGACAAAGGCCGCACCCACCCCGGCCGCCCGTTCGGGGAGGAAGGAGAAGGCCTCTCCAACCTCCGCGGAGGGGACCGCGGTGAAGGAAGCGGAGCCGGGGAAGCCCACGGCTGCAGAGGCAAAGGAGGAGGAAGCTCCTCAAGCCGTTACTTCCGGCACGAGAGCCGCGGAAGCCGTACCCCAGGCCAAGCCCCAAGCCTCGGTGGGAGAGGGGCAGGAGGTCCGCCGGGAGACCCGCCCGCGAGCCGTACCGCCTAAGGAGAGGCGCGAGGTCCCGAGCAGCAGGGGAAGGCCGGAGGCGGCACCCGCAAGACATCACCCGGTCCGTGAGAGGGAAAAGGCGGCCCGAGAGAGGGCGGCACGGGAGCCGATCACCAAGCCCATGCGCAAGGCTCTCCGCGTCCCCTCGGGCATAACGGTCAAGGAGTTCGCGCAGAGGGTGGGGAAGAGGCCGATAGAGATAGTCCGACTCCTGGCCGGCCTGGGAGAGAGGTTGGACTTCGACCACCCCATCCCTGACGATTACCTGCAGTTGCTGGCGGTGGAACTGGGGATAGAGCTGGAGATAAAGACCAGGATGACCGAGGAGATAACCCTTGAGGAGGACGCACCGGAATCACTGCGCCCCCGCCCCCCCGTGGTCACGGTGATGGGGCACGTGGATCACGGGAAGACCTCCCTTCTGGACGCCATCCGTAAGACTAACGTCACCGATCGCGAGATGGGCGGCATCACGCAGCACATCGGCGCCTCGGTGGTGGAGTATCAGGGACAGAGGATCACCTTCATCGACACGCCGGGCCACGAGTCCTTCACCGCCTTGCGGGCCAGGGGGGCCAAGGTTACCGACCTCGCTGTACTGGTGGTGGCCGCCGACGACGGGGTCATGCCCCAGACCATCGAGGCCATAGACCATGCCCGGGCGGCCGGGGTGCCCATAATGGTGGCGGTGAACAAGATCGACAAGCCGGAGGCCAACCCCACCCGAGTACGGCAGCAGCTGACGGAGTTCAACCTGGTGCCGGAGGAATGGGGAGGGGATACGGTGTTCGTGGACGTCTCGGCAAAGGAGGGGACCAACCTTGACCACCTGCTGGAGATGATCCTCCTCCTGGGCGAGATCCACGACCTGCGTGCCAATCCGGACGCCGCGGCCAGGGGATACATCATCGAGGCCCGCCTGGAAAAGGGGAGGGGCCCGGTGGCCACCTTGCTGGTGAAGAGGGGTACCTTGAGGCGGGGGGACGCCCTGGTGGCAGGAAAGGCCTACGGGAGAGCCCGGGCCCTACTCGACGACCGGGGCAGGACCGTGGACCATGCCGGGCCCTCCATGCCCGTGGAGGTCCTGGGCTTGAACACCGTGCCCGAGGCCGGCGACGAGTTCGTCGTGGTGGAGGACGAGAAGAAGGCCCGAGCCCTCGTGGAGGCCAGGCTGGCCAGGGAAAGGGCCGAGGGAGAGCGACGGCCGGCCCGCACGCTCACCCTGGAGGACCTCTTCCGCCAGATCCAGGAAGGGGAGGCCCAGGAGTTCAACCTGATAATCAAGGGGGACACCCAGGGCTCCGTGGAGGCGGTCCGCGACTCGGTCCTCAAGCTGAAGGTGGGGGACATAGCGGTCAAGATCATCCATGCCGGCGTGGGAGCCATAAACGAGAACGACGTCATGCTGGCCAAGGCCTCCGGGGCGGTGATACTGGGTTTCAACGTGCGCCCCGATTCCAAGACCCAGGAGATGGCGGAGAGGGAACGGGTGGAGATCCGTACCTACCGGGTCATCTACCAGCTCCTGGAGGACATGGAGGCGGCTCTTCGAGGCATGCTCAAGCCGGAATACGAGGAGGTAAGGACGGGCCTCCTAGAGGTCAGGGCCACCTTCCGTATACCCCGTCAGGGAACGGTGGCCGGAGCCCTGGTCAAGGAGGGGGAGATCACCCGCAACTCGAGGGTGCGCCTGGTGAGGGACGGAACCATAATCTACGAGGGGGGCGTCGCTTCCCTCCGGCGCTTCAAGGACGACGTGAGGTCGGTGTCCGCGGGCTACGAATGCGGCGTGGGCCTGGAGAACTTCCAGGACATCAAGGAGGGAGACATAATAGAGGTAATCGAGGTGCGGGAAAAACCGCCGGAAGAGGGGGCGTCGGTTTCCTGAGGAGGTCGCCGCCGTGTACGTGGGGGCGCTTAGGATGGAACTTTACCTGCCGGAGTGTCGCAGCCTCAAGGAGAAGAGGCAGGTGGTTAAGAGCATCATCGACCGCACCCGGAGCCGTTTCAACGTGGCCGTGGCGGAGGTGGACAAGCACGACCTGTGGCAGGTGTGCAGTCTGGGTATAACCTGCGTGAGCAACAGCGAGTACAGCGCCAGGGAGACCCTGAGCCGCGTGGATCGTGCCGTCCGTTCCCTGGGCAAGGCCGAGGTCCTGGATTCCCCGATCACCATCTTCACTCCCTGAACGCCGTCCAGCGAAGAGAGAGCATGAGGCGGCGGGATCGGTCCATGAGGTGAAAGCCGTGATACCCGAGCGCATGAAGAGGGTGAACGAGGCTTGCAAGGAGGCCCTGGGGGAGATACTCCAGGCGGAACTCAAGGACCCCCGTGTGGGATTCGTCACCGTGACCAAGGTGGAGGTCTCGCCGGACCTGCGTGTGGCCAGGGTGTGGTTGAGCTTCCTGGGCCCGGACGAGGAATCGGAGGCTTCCCTGCAGGCCCTGACGAAGGCCAGAGGTTTCCTGCGCCGTGAGCTGGGAAAGCGAGTTCGCCTGAGGTATACTCCAGAGCTGGTCCTGCAGCGGGACCGTGGGGCGGAGACCAGCCAGAAGGTTCAGACCATAATCCGCCACCTCCAGGAGGAGGGCGACGCCGGGAAGCCGGAGGAGGAGACCGGCGGGGAGTTTGTGGACTGATGTAAGTTGAGGAGCCCGCTTCCCGGCCAGATAGGCGCGGCGGGGGAGTGAGGAGGGGAGGCGGGTTCCGGGTCTGCAACGACGGGGAATGGTAATTGTGGCCGACAAGCCTGATGCGCGAGGGCGCACCGTGAGGGAGGAAGACCTGCAGGCCGCCGTCCGGGCGGTGGAGAAAAGCACGGTGGTCTGCCTCTCATCGCATGTGAACCCCGACGGGGACGCGCTGGGTTCCCTGCTGGGGCTGACGCTGGCCCTCTCAGCCCAGGGAAAGGCGGTCTATGCGGCCCTTCCCCGGCCCGAGCAGTTCCCTCCGCAATACCACTTCCTTCCCGGGCGCGAGATGCTGCGCGACCCCGAGGAAATCCCGGAGGGAGCGGACCTCTTCATAGCCCTGGATTGCAGCAATGCGGAACGGCTGGAAGGGCTGAGACCCAAGGCCGAGGGGGCCCGCTTCCTGGTGAACGTGGATCACCACGAGGACAACAACCTCTTCGGGCACCTGGACCTGGTGGATCCGGGAGCCTCCTCCACGTCCGAGCTTGTCTACCGCCTCCTGCGTGCGGGGGGGTGGGAGTCGACGCCCGAGGTGGCCACCTGCCTCTACACGGGGCTGGTGACCGATACCGGGCGATTCCAACACCGCAACACCAGCCCGGAGGCGCTGGCGGTGGCCTCGGAGCTGGCCGCCGCAGGAGCGGACTTGGCCCTGATATCCAGGGAGGTCTATGAGAGCCAGTCCCTTTCCTATACACGCCTTGTAGGTCGAGCCCTGGAGAGGGCTGAGGTGCTCGAGGACCTCGGCTTGGTGTTCAGTTACATAACCCAGCGCGATCTCCGGGAGACGGGAGCTTCCCTCCCGGAGACGGAGGACCTCATAGACCACCTCCGCACGGTGAGGGGGACCAGGGTAGCCGCGATCCTCAAGGAGCTCGAGGATGGGAAGGTCAGGGTCAGCCTGCGCTCCCGCGACGGGGCGGAGGTAGGGCCCGTAGCCAGGGCGCTGGGAGGCGGAGGGCACGCCAACGCCGCCGGTTACACCTCCGACCTGGACATCGAGGGGAGCCTGGCCCGTCTGCTTGAGGTCCTGCGAAGAGGCCGCCATGGCTGAAAGGAGCGTCGACGGCCTGGTTCTCCTGGACAAACCGCCGGGTCCCACATCCCACGACCTGGTCCAGGAGGTGAAAAAGAGGTTGGGGGCAGGCAAGGCGGGCCACGCCGGGACGCTCGATCCCCAAGCCTCCGGGCTCATGGTGGTGCTCACAGGGAGGGCCACACGTCTGGCGCCCTTCGTCCCCGGCGATCCCAAGGTGTACGAGGGAACGGTGATCCTCGGGTTGGAGACCGAGACCCTGGACCTGGAGGGAAAGGTAACCTCCCGGAGCGCCTTCCGGGGGAGCGAGGAGGAGGTCCGCCGGGCGGTGCGTTCCCTCGTGGGGAGCTTTGACCAGGAACCCCCCCGTTTCTCGGCGGTGAAACATCGCGGAAAACCACTGTATTATTATGCCCGGAGGGGGGAGGAAGTCCCCCGCAAGCCGAGGCGGGTAGAGGTCTATGAGTCGGAGTTGCTGGCCTTCCGCCCCGGCGAGGGGGAGGTGGACTTCAGGGTGAGCTGCTCCCCCGGGACCTACGTCAGGGAGCTGGCCCAAAGGCTGGGAAAGAGCTTGGGATGCGGAGGGACGCTGGCGCGCCTGAGGAGGCTGGCCTCCGGCCCTTTCCGCATCGAGGAAGCGCTGACCCTCGAGGAGCTCTCCCTCCGGGTGGAAAGAGGGGAGCCCGGACTGCTCAGCCCCCTGGAGGCCCTGAGGGGCTTGGGGGTGGCGGAACTGCGGCAGGATGGTATACGGGCGGCACGTCACGGTGCCCCCCTCATGCCGGAGATGCTGGAGGAGTGGAAAGAGTGGACGGAGGGAGAGTTCCTGGCTGTGACCTGGAAGGGCGAGCTGGTGGGGGTCTACGAGGTCGAGGGGAAGCCGATGCGGTTGCGCCCGATGCGCCTCATGGTCTGACGGATAAGGGATGCTCGCTTCGGTCGGGAACCGGTGTATGCGGGTCGCGAGGAGTGGCATGCGAAGGACGTGATTATCCGCCGCCGTAAAACGACCCAAGGGAAGAGGAAGCGGCGTGAGAGCGGGAGAAAGGGCAGGATATGGAGATAATACCCGGCCTGGAGGCCGTACCGCACAATCTGGGCGAGACGGTGGTCACCATCGGCATGTTCGACGGCGTGCACCTGGGGCATCGCCGGATAATCGACATGGCCCACCGGGAGGCCCGGGAGCTTGGGCTGCGCTGCGTGGTCTTCACCTTCGATCGCCACCCCATAGAAACGCTCAACCCCGGTAAACACCCCCGCCTTCTCTCCTCCAGCGCCCAGAAGCTGCGCCTCCTGGAGGAGATGGACGTTGACCTGGTGCTCATGGTCCATTTCGACCGGTCCTTCGCGGACATAACCGCCGAGAGGTTCGTCTCCGAAATCCTGGCGGAGAAGCTTCACGCCCGGGAAGTGGTCTTGGGTGAGAACTTCCGCTTCGGCCGGGGCGGGGAGGGGGACATATCCCTCCTGGTGTCCCTGGGGGCGCATTACGGCATGGGGGTGACGCCGGTACCTCTGCTCACCGTGGACGGGGAGGTGGTATCCAGCACCTCCATACGGCGCCTGGTGGAGGAGGGAAAGGTGGAGGAGGCCGCCCGCCGGCTGGGATGGGACTACCTGGTGGAGGGGGTGGTGGTCAGGGGAGACGGGAGGGGGAGAGAACTGGGATTCCCCACCGCGAACGTCGAGGTCCACGACGACCGCTGCATCCCCGCCAATGGGGTCTATGCCGGAGAGGCCCATCTTGAGGGCACGGTGATGCCCGCGGTAAGTTACATCGGTCGGGCACCCACCTTCCCTCATCCGGAGTCCCGGCGCCGGATAGAGGTGCACATACCCGGATGGGAGGGCGGGGACCTCTACCAGCGGTATCTGGGGGTCTCCTTCCGCCGGAGGTTGAGGGGGGAGATGACTTTCGAGAGCCCGGAAGCCCTACGGGAGCAGATAACCAGGGATGTCCGAGAGGCCATGGGCGAATAGCCCACCGGGGCTCGCCACATCTCGTGATGCGGCCCGACCGGCGTGAAGAGGCCATGGGGGGAGGGGCGAACGAGATTCTCCGGCCCCTTTCGATCCTCCTTACGCTTCCATTTCCGGATGCGCAGGGTTTGGGGCGCCGGAAGGACCAACGTGAGGGGCCGCGAGTATAACGGACCTGAGGGTGCCCCCGGCTCAAGGGGCCTTTCCCTCGCCCTGCGCAGCTCCACCGTGATTTACCCGCCTCACGCCACTGTGCTATCATCGAGTAGACGTAATGAAAGGATGAAGAGTTTGGGCGGGCGATTCCCGCCCGAACCTAGGCCTAGGGAGGGTGGTTGCCGCCCCCTGCTTGGGTCTATGGGGATCGAGGAGGTGAAAAGGCATGACCCTCTCCAGCGAGGAGAAGCAGTCCATCATTCAGGAATTCCGTGCCCACGACAAGGACACGGGCTCCGCAGAGGTCCAGATAGCCCTCCTGACCAAGCGCATCGAGGAGCTCACCGAGCACCTCAAGGTACACAAGAAGGACCATCATTCCAGGCGGGGCCTTCTGAAGATGGTCGGAAAGCGGAGGAGGTTGCTCAACTACCTGCGGGAGAAGGACGTGGAGAGGTACCGACAGCTTATCGAACGGCTCGGGCTACGGCGGTAGCCGGCGGGCGGCTGAACGCCGGCCGAATTTTATTTACGAATGGAGATGAGAAGAGAATGACGGACGGAGAAGTGAAGAGGTTCTCGACCGACCTGTTCGGCAAGACCATCAGCTTCGAGGTGGGGAAGCTGGCCAGCCTCGCCGACGGCGCGGTGGTGGTCTCCTGCGGGGGGACGGATATCCTGGTCACCGCCATGGGGTCGAAGAACGAGGTGGATCGCGATTTCTTCCCCCTGGTGGTGGACGTGGAGGAGAGGATGTACGCGGCGGGGAAGATCCCCGGCGGGTTCTTCCGCCGGGAGGGCCGTCCCTCCGAGAAATCCATACTCACTGCGCGCCTCATCGACCGTCCCCTGCGGCCGAACTTCCCGGAGGGGATGCGCATCGAGGTACAGGTGATCGCCACCATCCTCAGCGTGGACCAGATAAACCACCCCGACGTGCTGGCGGTCAATGGGGCCTCGGCGGCCCTGTGCATCTCCGACATCCCCTTCAACGGACCGGTGGGCGCGGTGAGGGTGGGCCTCTTCCCGGAAGGGCTGGCCATCAACCCCACCATCCCGGAGATGGAGAGGAGCACGCTGGACCTGGTGGTGGCCGGGGTCCTGGACCCGGAGAGCAACGAGGTGGACATCATCATGGTGGAGGCGGGGGCCTCGCAGGTCTCGGAGGCCGACCTGGTGGAGGCCATGGAGTTCTCCAAGCAGGGCATCCGGGAGATGATCCGCATCCAGCAGCAGATGATCGAGGAGATGGGAAAGCCCAAGCGGGAAGTGAACCTGCGCAAACACGACTTCGAGGCGGTGGAGAACCGCTTCCCGGAGTTGAGGTCCAAGGTGGAGGGCCTCCTGCGGGAGATGGCCCGCAACCAGGTGGAGAAACCGGAGCGGGACAAGGCCCTGGAGAACCTGCTGAACGAGTTCGTCCTGGCCGCGGAGATAGAGGGGACCACGGAAGAGTTCCTGGCCGCGCTGAAGGAATATTTCGACCAGCAGGTGGGCAGGTGCATGCGCCGCATGATCGTGGAAGACGACCTGCGCGTGGATGGCAGGCGTCCCGAGGAAATACGGCCCATCACCTGCGAGGTGGGACTGGTCTCCCGCACCCACGGCTCGGGCCTCTTCGCCCGCGGTCTCACCCAGGTGCTCACCCTGCTCACCCTGGGGCCCATAAGCGACATGCAGCGCATAGACGACCTCTCCCCGGAGGAGAGCAAGCGCTTCATGCATCACTACAACTTCCCGCCCTTCTGCGTTGGTGAGACGGGCATACTGCGCGGCCCCCGTCGACGGGAGATCGGGCACGGCGCCCTGGCGGAGAGAGCCCTGGTGACCCTCATACCCGACGAGGACGAGTTCCCCTACACCATCCGCCTGGTCTCCGAGGTCCTTTCATCCAACGGCTCGACCTCCATGGCCTCGGTGTGCGCCTCCAGCCTGGCCCTCATGGATGCCGGCGTGCCCCTCAAGGAGAAGAAGGCCGTGGGAGGCATCGCCATGGGGTTGATAAAGGAGGAGGACCGCACGGTGGTGCTCACCGACATCCAGGGGATCGAGGACAAGTACGGGGACATGGACTTCAAGGTCGCCGGCACCGAGGACGGGGTCACCGCCCTGCAGATGGACATGAAGATCCGTGGCATATCCGTGGAGACCCTGGAGAAGGCGTTGGAGCAGGCCCGTGAGGCCCGCATGTACGTTCTGAAGAAGATCCGGGAGACCATCGCCGAGCCGCGGCCCGAGCTCTCGCCTTACGCCCCGCGGGTCATAGCCTTCGAGGTACCGGTGGACAAGATACGTGAGGTCATCGGCCCCGGCGGCAAGGTCATTCACCGCATCATAACCGAGCACGACGTAGAGCTGGACATAGAGGACGACGGGAGGGTCTTCATCACCGCCAAGGACCTGGCCAGCGCGGAGGCGGCCAAGCGGATGGTGGAGCAGATAATCCGAGAGGCCCAGCCGGGTGAGCAGTTCGAGGGTACGGTCACCCGGACCACCAGCTTCGGCGCCTTCGTGGAATACCTGCCCGGAAAGGAAGGCCTCATCCATATCTCCAAGCTCTCCGACCGGCGCGTGGACCGGGTGGAGGACGTGCTCAACGTGGGCGACAAGATACGGGTCGAGGTCATGGAGATAGACAAGCTGGGCCGGGTCAACCTGCGCGGTTTAGACCTCAAGGTCCCCGAGGAGAGCGTGGTCGCCGGGGCGCCCCGGGAGGAAGGGAAGGCCAAGGGCTTCAAGGAGGCCCGTCCCCAGCCCCGGCATTCCCCTGGTTCGCAGGGCCGGCCGTCCCCCCGCAACCGCGGCAAGGGGGAGGGTAACCGGTTCAAGCAGGACAGGAGAAACTGGTAAGGGGACCGTAGCCTCCATGAGGGAAACCGGCTACCTGCGGACGGAGAACGCCAATGGCATACGCATCCTCACCGAGAAGATGCCTCACCTGCGGAGCGTCACCACCGGGTTCTGGGTGGGGGTGGGCTCCAGGGACGAGCCGCAGGAGCTGTCCGGCATCAGCCACTTCATCGAGCACCTCCTCTTCAAGGGAACCGAGCGGCGCTCCGCCCGGCGCATAGCCGAGGAGTTCGACGCCATAGGGGGGGAGCTGAACGCCTTCTCGGCCAAGGAATACACCTGCTATTACGCCAAGGTGCTGGACGAGAACCTCGGGAAGGCCATGGACATCATGGTGGACATGCTCCTGAACTCGCGACTTTCCCCCAAGGACGTGGACGCGGAGCGCAAGGTCATCCTGGAAGAGATCGCCATGCACGAGGACTCGCCAGACGACATCATCCACGACCTCTTCGTCTCCGCGCTCTGGGAGTCCCATCCGCTGGGGCAGAGCGTGCTGGGAAGCCAGAACGTCATCCGCACCCTGCAGAGCACCGACATAAGGGAGTTCTTCGACAGATACTATTACCCGGAGAACATCGTCGTTGCCGTGGCCGGGAACGTCGAACACGAGGACATCGTGGACATGGTGGAGAGGCTCATGGCCGTGGACGGCGGTCGCGGCCGCCATGTCCGTCACAGTGTGGTCCCGGAGATAAGGCCCCATACCGTGGTCTACGACCGCCCTACGGAGCAGGCCCACATCGTGCTGGGCACCCAGGGACTCCCGCGGCGGCACCCGGCCCGCTTCGCCCTGGCCGTGCTGGACAACATCCTCGGAGGGGGGATGAGTTCCAGGCTTTTCCAGAAGATAAGGGAGGAGAGGTCCCTGGTCTATTCCATCTTCTCCTACCATTCCATGTACGCGGAGACGGGGCTCTGGGCCGTTTATGCGGGGACCAGCCCGGAGAACGCGCCCGCGGTCATGGAGCTCATCAAGCAGGAGATCGACCTCCTTCTGGAAAAGGGTGTGAGCGGGGAGGAACTGGAGCGCGCAAAGGGCCACATCAAAGGGAGCCTGGTGCTCAGTCTGGAGGACAGCGGTAGCCGCATGACCCGCTTGGGCAAGGCGGAGATAAGCGGGGGAGAGATATTGACCCTTGACGAGCTGCTGAAACGGGTGGAAGAGGTGACCCTGGACGACGTACAGAGGCTGGCTAACGAGATCTTCGGCTCCCGGAGGCTGGTGGCCGTGATCATCGGGCCCTTCGGGGACCGGGAATTCCAGGCCCACCTCTTCTGAATCCTATGGGCAGTGACAGGAGGGAAGCGGGCATGAGAGTCGGCGTCTGCGGAGCGGGTGGCCGCATGGGCAGGGAGGTCTGCCGGGCAGTGGTTGGGGAAGAGGACCTGCAGCTGGTCTGCGCGGTGGACCCGGCCTTCGAGGGGCGGAGGCTAGCGGAACTGGTCCCCGGCCTGGAAAGCGACGTGGTGGTCCGCGGAGACGTGGGAGCCATGCCGGAGGCCGGGGTGGAGGTGGCGGTGGATTTCACCGTCGCCGAGGCGGCTCGCGCCAACCTGCCGCGCTTGCTCCGGCAGGGGATCCCCTGCGTGGTGGGCACCACGGGCTTCACGGAGAAGGACCTCGAGGAGCTGGATCGCGCGGCAAGGGAGGGCGGCGTGGGGTGCCTGGTGGCACCCAATTTCGCCGTGGGGGCGGTGCTGATGATGGATTTCGCCAGGCGCGCCGCCCGTTACATGGAGGAATGCGAGATAGTGGAGCTGCACCACCCGGCCAAGCTGGACGCCCCCTCGGGCACGGCTCGGAACACGGCGCGGCTGGTGCTCGAGGCGCGGGGAAAGGAAGAGGCGGAGGAGAGCGAGGAGGGACCGCGCGGGCTCTCCATGGGGGGGATACACATCCATTCCGTGCGCCTTCCCGGGCTGGTGGCCCACCAGGAGGTCATCTTCGGGGGGAAAGGGCAAGTGCTCACCATACGCCACGACTCGCTGGACCGCACCTCCTTCATGCCGGGAGTTCTCCTGGCGGTGCGCCGGGTAGGGGAGGTCTCCGGCCTGGTGCTGGGGCTGGAGAAGGTCATGGATCTTTGAGCGGAATCGGCGATCCCGCCGGAAGCGCCTCCATCATCCTCCTAAAACCGGGGTCCGTGAATCCGGCTTAGCTGACGAACGCCGCTCGCCGACAGGCAAACTGCGCCCCCCTTCGCCGCGGAGCATTTATCCGCGACGCGTGATCGGTCCGCGTTCGGGAAAAACGTCGGCGGTGGGAAAGGGTTCCGACGGATCGCGGTTTGCTCGCCTTAAGCCGCGATAAAAGGGCGTCGAGGCGACATAAAGGTATGAAAGTGTCGTTGGTGGAAGTTAAGTTTAAACCGGGATGAGCGAGGAAGCCCGGCGGGGACGGCCGCGGCCGGGCGTACACCTTGGCGGGAGGTGCGGGGTGGCTTCATCACCTGGGAGGAAAAGGAAAAAAGGGACCTCCGGGGCCCGAAGGGCCGCTCCTCCGAGAGGACGGGGCAAAGGCGGGTCACGAGGGGGATTGCCCCGCAACCTGCGGGAGATATACGGTGTTTCCCTCCTGTTGGCCGGCGTTATGCTCCTTCTTGCCTTCCTCTCCGCACTGGGCCCGGTGGGCAGGGGGCTGGAATGGTTCTTCTCCTACCTTCTCGGTTACCTGCGTTTTCCGCTGCCCTTCCTGGTGGCCGGGGTGGGACTCGCCCTTCTGCTCGGAAGGCTGGGGGACATCGGGAAGGCGGGTGAGGGCAGGTGGAGGGTCACCTGGGTGGAGCTTGCGGGGGTCTCCGTGCTTCTAATGGGAGCCTGTGCCCTCTTTCACCTCCGAGCCGGTGGGCCGGAGGAGATGTTCCTCCTCGACAACCTCTTTCACGGAGGCGGCTTGGTAGGGGCGGCCCTTTCCTGGCCGCTGGTCAAACTCCTGGGGCGCACGGGCGCTTATGTCCTGGTGGTGGGGATGCTCCTGGTGGGGTTCCTCCTCCTCACCGGCCTGACCCTATCCCAGTACCTGCAGGAGAGGGTGGAGAAAAGGCTCAAGGCCAGGCGGGCGAGAAGGGCCGCTCTGCAGGGGAAGCGGAGGGAGCCGAGGGAGGCGCGCGAACCACTGCCGGCGGAGGAAAGAGCACCGGCACCGCCGCCGGTAAGCACGGCGGAGGAGACGGCCGCCGGGGAGGTAAACCCTCCCCGCCCGCGAACGGAGAGGGTCTCCCATCCGCCCCTGGTGATAGAGGAGGGCGGCCAGGTGGCCCTGGAGGTGAGGGAATCCGGGAAGCCCTACCGGCTACCGCCACTGGAGCTCCTGGTGCGCTCGGAAAGATCTTCCATCTCCCACAAGAGCGTCAACGAGAGCATAGCCGTGCTGGAGCGGACCCTCAGGGACTTCGGCGTGGACGCGGCGGTGACCAGGGTGACCCGCGGGCCCACGGTAACCCGCTTCGAGGTGGAGTTGGGTTCCGGCGTCAAGGTGAACCGCGTGCTCAACCTGAGCGACGACATCGCCTACGCCATGGCTTCCCCGGACATACGCATCATAACCCCCATTCCGGGAAAGTCGGCCATCGGCATCGAGATCCCCAACCGGGAAAGGGACCTGGTGACCCTGGGGGACATCCTGTCCGCTCCCCGGGCCAGGAAGCCGGACTCGCCCCTTCGCGTGGGGCTGGGCATGGACGTCTCCGGGCATCCGGTGCTCATCGACCTGCGGGACATGCCCCATCTTTTGATGGCCGGGGCCACGGGGACCGGCAAGAGCTGCTGCATCAACGCCATCATCGCCTCCGTGCTCATGACCGCTTCGCCCGATGAGGTCCGCATGCTGCTTGTGGACCCCAAGTACGTCGAGCTCAGCCACTTCAACGGCATCCCCCACCTGCTGGCGCCGGTGATCACCGATCCCAAGAAAGCCTCCAGCGCCCTGGCCTGGGTGGTGAGGGAGATGGAGTACCGCTACCAGGTCCTCTCCAGGGCGGGGGTGAAGAACATCGTGGCCTATCTGGGGGCATTGAAGGAAGGGCTAAGCGAGGAAAGGGACGAGAACGGCGAGCCGCTCTTCCCGCCCATGCCCTACATACTGGTGGTCATAGACGAGCTGGCGGACCTGATGATGGTGGCTCCCGCGGAGGTGGAGGACTCCATCGCCCGCATCGCCCAGATGGCCAGAGCGGTGGGGATCCACCTGGTGGTGGCCACCCAGCGTCCCTCGGTGGACGTCGTGACCGGGCTCATAAAGGCCAACATGCCCTCGCGCATAGCCTTCACCGTGGCCAGCCAGGCGGATTCGAGGGTCATCCTGGACGTGGGCGGGGCGGAGAAGCTGGTGGGCCACGGCGACATGCTCTTCTTACCCGCGGGGACCTCAAAACCCGTACGGGTACAGGGTGCCTACGTCTCGGAGAGGGAAATAGCCGCCATAACCGGTTACATAAAACGGCAGAAGCGTGCCGATTATCGGGAGGACATCCTGGAGGAGGCCGGGGGTGAGAGAAGGGAGAAGGATCACGAGGACGAACTCCTGGACGAGGCCATCGAGATCGTGGTGCGCTCCGGAGTGGCCTCAGCCTCGCTTTTGCAGAGGAAGCTGCGCGTGGGGTACGCTCGTGCCGCCCGGCTGGTGGACATCATGGAGGACATGGGCATCGTGGGCGGGTTCGAGGGCAGCAAACCGCGGGCCGTCCTGATGACCGAGGAAGAGCTGGAGGAGATGAGGCGCCGCCGGGACAGGTCGCGCCAGGAAGGCGGCGAGTCCGGCACGGCGGGAGGCGTTGGCTGATCTCATCGACCTTACGTTCATCCTTGCATCGAGCCGCTCATCGCGTCCGGGCGTTGACTTTGAGGGTAATCGGCCGTCCAAGGGGAAGAAACAGTGTGGAGAACGGTGGCCTCAAACCCCTGTAGATAAGAACTCAACGGATGTGCGAGAGGAGGGCGCGTTCACGGTTTAAACCCTCGCAGTGGAGGGAACAGAAAAAGAGTCGGAGCCTTGCTCGAGGATGGCATCCGCTGCCCCGCGCCATGCGTGGAAGGCGATACCACGCCCCCGCCAGAGCCCAAGGCCTCCTCCCGGCGCGGCGGAGGATTCTGAGGGGAAGGGAAGGCGTTGCATTCCCTATAAAAAGGGGATGGAAGGATATTCAGGCCAAAACGGCAGGTTTGCTATAATCAAGGTGAAGACCTGTAGCCGTATATGTGCATGAGGCAGCCGGTTCCTCGACGAGGGCGATCGTGAAGGGGGAACGGAGGGGGAATTGGCCAACAAGCTGGCTATGGAGGTGGAGAAGATACTGTCCGCGGCGGTGGGCGACTTCATCGCCAAGGCTACGGTAAAGAAGAATTGCGAACTGATTGGCACCACGCCGGACGAGCTCACCATGGAGCACCTCCCTGCCCTGGCGGAGAAGATCGAGAGATCGGTCTCCTTCTTCTCCGGCCGGGAAGTGGGCATGGGGGTAGCGGAGAAGATAAGGTCCATAAGAATCTGACCCCCGGCAGCTGGAGAGCTCCCCACTTCGAACGTTTTCTGGAAGACTTGGAGAAGCAGTCTCCGGTTTCTCTTTACGGGGGGGTCACCCCGTGACCATGTTCTTCCATCTGACCACCCTAGGCTGCCCGAAGAACCAGGTTGACTCGGATTATATTTCCGGCCTGCTCCAGAGGGTCGGATGGAAATTTCAGGAAGACCCTAGGCGGGCGGATCTGGTAATCGTGAACACCTGCTCCTTCATCGTGCCCGCGGTGGAGGAATCCGTGGAGACCGTACTGGAGCTCGCGGAAGCGCGCCGCGAGGGAAGCCGCTTGGTGGTCGCGGGATGCCTCGTGGCCCGCTACGGAGAGAAGACGCTCTCGGGGCTTCTGCCGGAGGTGGACATCTTCGTCACCCCTGCGCAATATCCTGAACTGCCTTCCATTTTGGAAGGCGGTGGAGAGCGGGGGAGAAGGGGCCTCCAGGAACCGGTGCCGCGGGCCTATTCCTCCACCCTGTGCAGGGGTTACGTTTACGTGAAGGTGAGCGAAGGATGCCACCGGCGCTGCGCCTACTGCGCCATCCCCGACATAAGAGGCCCCCTGGTCTCCCGCCCCACGGAGGAGATAGTGAGGGAGGTCTCCTTCTTCCTGCGGCGGGGAGCGCGCGAGATAGTCCTGGTGGGCCAGGACACTACCTCCTACGGCAAGGATTGGGGTGGGAGGAGCCGCCTCCCCTCGCTCCTTGAGGAAATCACCGCTTTGGAAGGCGATTTCCGCGTCCGGGTGATGTACATGCACCCGGAAGGGGTGGACGAGTGGCTCCTGGAGGCCATGGACCGCCCCAAGGTGTACCCCTATTTCGACCTTCCTTTCCAGCACGTGGATCCCGCGGTGCTCAGGGCGATGCACAGAAGGGGGGATTACGCTTCCTACAGGAGAATTGTGGAAATTATACGCCGCAGCTTCCCACAGGCGGCGTTGAGGGCCACCTTCATGGTCGGCTTTCCCGGTGAGGACGCCGCCTCCTTCCGGCTTCTATGCCGTTTCGTGGAGGAATCCCGCTTTGACTGGCTGGGGCTTTTTGGCTATTCTCAGGAGGAAGGCACCCCCGCCTTCCCTCTCGGAGGGGGCTCCTCGCGTCGGGTAAAACAGGAGCGCCTCAGGAGACTCTCCCTCCTGCAGGAGGAGATAATGCGCGAGAAGGCCCGCCAGACGGTGGGGATGGACCTTTGGGTGCTTGTGGAAGGGGAGAGCGAGGAGGCGCCGGGTCATTGGGAGGCCCGTTCCTACCGCGAGGCGCCGGAGGTGGACGGCGTGGTCTTCATACCCCATGGCGACGACTTGAAGGCCGGCGAGTGGTGCGAGGTGAGGGTAACCGCGGCGGAGGGAATCGACGTCGTGGCCGTGCCCAGGGGGCGGCTCGGGAAGAACGGGCGAAAAACCCCGGGGCGGAAGAGGCGGGGAAATTAAGGGAGAGGGCCTCTACGGGCCGGAGACGGCCGGCCGAGACCTCTGAGAATGTGGCGAAAGAACGGACCCGAAAGGACGGACCCCTTGTCTTTGCCAGATAATACCAGAAGGGAGGAAGCCCCGGGCCCTTCCCCGGGAGAGAACTGGAACCTGCCTAATGCCCTTACATTTTCGCGCATACTCATCTCGCCGCTAATCGTGGCCCTTTTGCTCAAGGAAAGCCGCCGCAGGAACAGGCTGGCGGCGGCGGCCCTGGGAGTGGCGGCGGCCACCGACTTCATGGACGGGTTCCTGGCCCGCAGGCAGGGCAAGGAGACCAGGCTGGGACAGTTTCTCGACCCTCTGGCGGACAAGATATGCATCTCCTCCGTCTTCGTCATGCTGGCGCGGCGCGGGCGCCTCGCGGGTTGGGTTCCCGGGGTCATCATCGGCCGTGAGGCCTTGATCACCCTTTTCCGGGTTTACGCCGGGGTCCGCGGGAGGTCGGTCCCGGCGAGCATGTGGGGAAAGCTGAAGACCAACTCCCAACTCCTTGCCCTTCTGGCGGTGATAATGGAGGAGGAGGGCAAGGGCTCCGGAACACTACGCCATGCCGCAGTGGCCGCGGCGGTGGCCCTCACCCTCTATTCGGGCTTGGATTACATCCTGAAATCGAGGCGATACCTGGCTCCCGCCGAAGGAGGTTGAGGGATGAAGGAATGCGCCCTGCTCGCCGTGGGGGACGAACTGCTCGACGGCAGGGTCACGGACACCAACTCCGACTTCATATCCTCTCGCCTGCAGTCCCTGGGGTGGAGGATTGTCCTCCGCGCCGCCGTGGGCGACGAACTCCGGACGCTGGCGGATACCGTGTCCTTCGCCCTCCGGGTCTCCGATCTGCTTATCGTCACCGGGGGGCTGGGCCCCACCCGTGACGACCTCACCCGGGAGGCCGTGGCTTCCGCCCTGGGACGGGAGCTGGAGAGGGACCCCGAGGTGGAGCAGAGGCTGCGCTCCTTCTTCGACGCCATGGGGAGGGAGATGTCGCCCTCCAACGCCAGGCAGGCGGACCGGGTGCGGGGCGCGGAATGGCTCCAGGCCCGGCTGGGCACGGCGCCGGGCCAGTGGATAGAGGAAGGGGGAAGGGTCATCGTCCTTCTCCCCGGTGTTCCGCGGGAGATGCGGGACATGTTGGACAACGACGTGATCCCCCGCCTCAAGGAGAGATACCCCGGTGGGGAGGCGTCCACGGCCGTACTCCTGGTGGCCGCCCGCCCGGAGTCGGAGGTGGGGGAAAGGGTTAGCGAGGTCCTCACGGGCCTGGAGGGCTTGAAGGTCTCCTACCGGGCGCTCACGGGGCAGGTGGAGGTCCGCCTCTCCGCGGCGGAGGCGGGCCTCGTGGAGGAGGGGAGGAAGAGGGTAAGGGGGGCGTTGGGCGACTGGGTGGTCGCGGAGGGCGAGGAGAGCCTGGAGGGAAACCTGGGACGCGAGCTTCGGGAGCGTGGTATGACCCTTGCGGTGGCCGAATCGTGCACCGGAGGGATGGTAGGAGAGAGGATAACCCGGGTGCCGGGAAGCTCCGATTATTTCCGGGGTGGCGTGGTGGCCTACAGCTACAAGGCCAAGGAGGAGCTTCTGGGCGTGGATGCCGGATTGCTCCTCGAGAGAGGGGCGGTCAACGAGGAAGTGGCCGCGGCCATGGCCCGCGGGGTCAGAGAAAAGCTGGGCGCGGACCTGGGCCTCTCCGTGACCGGGGTGGCGGGCCCGGGACAGGGAGTGGAGAGGGAACCCGTGGGGACGGTGGCCCTGGCCGTTGCCGACGGCAACGGGGTGTCCACCTTCAAGTACCGCCTTCCCGGGAACCGGGAGATGGTGCGCATGTTCGCCGCAAATATCGCCCTGGCACTGGCATACTTTCGAGTCCGGGGCGTGAGCACGCAGAACCTGCGCTGATGGACGGGGGCTCCTGGGCGAGCGGGCCTCTTCTCTCCCCCCTTCAGGACCACTTGCGCTTCCGGAAGGTAAGAAGGATAGAGATGGGAGGCGTGCAACGGTTGGGGATGGAGAAGGATATGGGTAGCGAAGCGTTCGATGACGGGGACGTGGGGTAATGGGAGGCAAGGAAAAGGGAAGCGGCTCCCTCCGGCTCTTCGTGGCCCTGGACCTTCCGGAGGGGGTCCGGGAGAGGATAGCCGCCGCGGTGAAGAAAAAAGCCGGCCTTCTTCCCCAGGCCCGCTGGGTAAAGGAGGAGAACCTGCACCTTACACTGAAATTCATCGGGGAATACCCGGAAGAGAAGGTGGAGAGGTTGGAGGGCATCCTAGAGAAGAAGGCACTTGAACACCGTCCTTTCACCGCCTCCCTGAGGGGTTGCGGAGGCTTCCCTTCTCCCGGCAGGGCCCGCGTCATCTGGGTGGGCATGGGGAAGGGGGAAGAAGAGGCGGCCTCACTGGCCTCCGGTCTGGACTCCGGCCTCACCAGGGTGGGGGTGAAGAGGGAAGCGCGCCCTTTCCGGGGCCACCTCACCCTGGCACGGCTGAAGAATCCCATGGACTGTTGCTCCTGGCTGGCTTCCCTGGAGGAGGAGCTCTCCGGCCTGGAGGAGATGGATTTCCAGGTGAGGGAGATCACCCTCTACCGGAGCGTTCTCTCCCCGCAGGGCCCCACCTATTTTCCCGTGAGGCGTTTCGAACTGGGGGGGAAGAAGGTTGAACGCGATTAAGTTGGCCCCTTCCCTGCTCAACGCCGATTTCGCCGACCTGCGGAGGGCCGTGTCGTACATAGAAGGGCTGGCGGACGCGGTCCACCTGGACGTGATGGACGGCAACTTCGTGCCCAACATCACCTTCGGCCCCCTGGTGGTGAGGGCGGTGAGGAAGATCACCCGGCTTCCCCTGGACGTGCACCTGATGATCGCCCACCCCGCCGAGTTCGTGGAGGACTTCGCCGCGGCCGGAGCGGACTGGATCTCCTTCCATGCCGAGGTGACCAGGTATCCCGGTGAGATACTGGGCATGATCCGGGGTTACGGGAAGAGGGCGGGCATGGTGATCAACCCCCAGACTCCCGCGCACAGCGTCTTCGACTACCTCGAGCTCTGCGATTACGTCCTGGTGATGACGGTGATGCCGGGCTTCGGGGGCCAGGCCATGATTCCGGAGGCCCTGGAGAAGGTGGGGGAGATCAAGAGGGAGGCGGCCCGCCTCGGCTTGCAAGTGGAGGTGGAGGTGGACGGGGGCGTGAAGACGGAGAACCTGGCCCGGGTAAGGGAGGCAGGGGCGGACATCGTGGTGGTGGGCTCCTCCATCTACGCCGCTCCCGACCCGCGGCGGGCCGCGGAGGAGATCCGCCGTCTTCTCGACAGTTAAAGGAAGGGGAACTCCGGCGTGGCCGTTGCGCGTGGTGAGGGTAGCCCCGTCAGGGCCTTCCCGGGAGAGTTGGAGAGGAAGGGGGAAGGCCGTACCACTACGCTTGGCCGTGTTGTTCGGCGGGCGCCTCCGGGGAGAGGAGGAACCCGAGCCGGGACCTCGGGATAACGAAACGGGAGTTCAAAACTTGTCTTTGCGGCCTGCGCTCTTCGGGGCGGAAGAAGCAGAACTCCTTTATCTCGGGACGGCGAACGTATTGGGGGTTTTAAGCGACCTTTCCGCAGGGCTGAACGCGCTCTGTTCGTCACCCCAAATCCCTTGAGGCACGGAGCGCCTTCCGCAGGCGAACCCGCTCCTCACCGGCGGTTTCCTTTGTCCTTCCGCGAGCCTACGGCGATTCCTGTCCACCCAGGTGATAAGCCTCGCTTCTTCCCCCGCCGTTCCTGTGGGCGTCCCCGAGAACCCCTTCCCTTTGAGGGTGGTTTCACATTCCGGGGTTGGGGAAGCGCCCGGAGGGGCTGGGCACTAGGCACACTCCTCGCCTGACGCCTCCGATCCGGGGTTTAGGAGGAGGACCTTCGCCTGGATCCCCCGTCCGGAGCTGGGGAAACGTCCGGAGGGGCTGGTCGTGAGGCGCTCTCCATCATGGACAGGAGGGTTGCGGGGCAATATAATCTTTCACGTGAAGGTCTTCGGGGCAGGGTGAAAACCCCGACCGGCGGTGAAAGTCCGCGAGCCTTACGGCAGAGCCGGTGAAATTCCGGCACCGACGGTGAAAGTCCGGATGGGAGAAGACCTGGAGGTGTCCCCTCGCGGGCGCCGGGTTTTCTCCCGGCGCCCTTCATCTTGCCCCGGCCTTTTGAGCGCCCGGCGGTGGACGCCCGGATACCGAAGGCAGCCCCGCATCACATACAGGATGCACCGGAGCCCGATCCACGCGGAGGTGGATGCGTGAAAGAGGCCGTACGCAGCGGCGATGATGACGTGAGGTTCATGCGGCTGGCCCTGGCCCTGGCCGCCAGAGGGAAGGGAATGACCCACCCCAACCCTATGGTGGGAGCGGTGGTGGTCAGGGGCGGAGAGGTGGTGGGGAAGGGTTACCATCGAGGCCCCTTCACCCCCCACGCGGAGGTGGTGGCCCTGGCCGAGGCGAGCGGGAGGACCGCGGGTTCCACCCTCTATGTCACCCTGGAACCCTGCAACCATCACGGGAGGACCCCACCCTGCACGGAGGCCGTGCTTAGGGCCGGTGTCTCCAGGGTAGTCATCGCCGCTCCCGACCCCAACCCGGAGGTCAAGGGCGGAGGCGCAGAGAGGCTACGCTCCGCAGGTATCGACGTGGAGATGGGCATCCTCCGGCAGGAGAGCGAGGAACTCAATGCCGCCTACATCAAGTACGTGACCACGGGGCTTCCCCTGGTGACGCTCAAGGTTGCCGCCACTGCAGACGGGAAGGTAGCGGCACGGAACGGGGTTTCGCGGTGGATAACCGGAAAGGCGGCACGCCGCCTGGTTCACGAGATGAGGCGCGTCAGCGACGCGGTGCTGGTGGGGCGAGGTACTGTGGAGGCGGATGACCCCGAACTGACCGTGCGCCATGTGCCCCTGCGGGGCGCCCACCATCCCCTGCGCGTGGTGGTGGATTCGCACCTCACCATGGGTCTCGACCGCCGGCTGGCCCGCGGCGGCCACCCTAAGGTGGTGGTGGCCACCACAGCGGAACACGACGCCGCCAAGGCAGAGGAGCTGCGCCGCCGGGGGGTGGAGGTCTGGGTGGTCGGAGCCTCGCCGGACGGGGGCGTGGACCTCTTGGATCTCCTGCGAGCCCTGGGGAGGGAGGGGGTGGCACACCTACTGGTGGAGGGGGGACCGACGCTCATGGCCTCCCTCCTTCGCGAAGGGCTAGCGGACAGGCTGGTACTTTTCCTGGCCCCCCGCGTCTTCGGTGACCGTGAGGCACGCTCGTGGGTGGAGGGGCTACGGGTGGAGGACCCCTCTCAGGGCCTTGACCTCCGCTGGACGCGGCAGAGGCGCGTGGGCGAGGACCTGATGCTGGAGGCGGAAGTGGTGAAAAGGAAGACGCCGGCAACGGCGAGGGGAGGCGCCTGAGGCCATGTTCACCGGTATCATCGAGGAACTTGGGACGGTGCTCGAGGCGGATCTCACCCCCCGGGGCGGGACCCTGCGCATCTCCTGCCCGGGCATGTGGAGGGAACTGGACCTGGGAGAGTCGGTGGCCGTGAACGGCGTGTGCCTCACGGTGACCGGGACCCGCGACGGCTCCTTCACGGCGGACGTATCGCCGGAGAGCCTGCAGCGGAGCACGCTGGGTAGCCTCCGCCGCGGGGAGGTGGTCAACCTGGAGAGGGCCCTGCGCCTGGATTCCAGGCTGGGCGGACACCTGGTTCAGGGGCACGTGGACGGAGTGGGCAGGATAACCGAGATAAGGGAGGAGGGCAGGGGGCGCACCCTGGTGATAGACGCCCCCCCCGGCATAGCCGCCTACCTGGTGGAGAAGGGTTCGGTGGCCGTGGACGGGATAAGCCTCACCGTGAGCGCCCTGCGCGGCACGAGCTTCAGCGTGGCGGTCATCCCCCACACCCTGGCGGCCACCAACCTGGGACGCAGGCGGGCGGGAGACGCGGTGAACCTCGAGGTGGACATCATCGCCAAGTACGTGCGCTCCTACCTGGAACGCGGATTCTCCTCCCGGGTGGGGGAAGGGGCATCCACCGAGGGCGGAGACCTCTACCGCAAACTGGTGGAAGGCGGCTTCGTGTGAGACGGATATCCAATGGAGCACGAGAAGGAGGAATCGGATGATGGAGAGGAGAGAAGGCGAGACGGTGGCCTCGGAGGAGGCGGAGGAGAGCCCCTTCGACACCATCGAGGAGGCCATCGAGGAGATACGCGCCGGACGGATCATAATCGTTGTGGACGATGAGGACCGGGAGAACGAGGGCGACTTCCTCATGGCTGCGGAGAAAGTCACCCCGGAGGCCATCAACTTCATGGCCAAATACGGGCGGGGACTTATATGTATGCCTTGCATCGCCTCGAGGTTGGACGAGCTGAACATACACCCCATGGTTGCGGACAACACCTCCACCCACGAGACGGCCTTCACCGTATCCATAGGGGCCAAGGGAAAGATAACCACGGGCATCTCCGCCTACGACCGCGCGGTGACCATCAAGACGGTGCTGGACCCCAACACCCGCCCGGAGGACATCTCCAAACCGGGCCACGTCTTCCCTCTGCGGGCACGGGAGGGAGGCGTGCTGCGCCGCGCCGGACACACGGAGGCCGCGGTGGACCTGGCTCGTCTGGCCGGGCTTTATCCCGCCGGCGTGATCTGTGAGATCATGAACGAGGACGGTACCATGGCCCGCGTGCCGCAGTTGGTGGAGATAAAGAAGCGCTTCGGCCTGAAGATGATCACCATTGAAGACTTGATACGCTACCGCAACCGGAAGGAGAAATTGGTGCGCCGGGTGGCCGAGGTGCGCATGCCCACCCAGTACGGGGAGTTCACGGCCATCGGTTACGAGTCCCTGGTGGACGGAAGATGCCATCTGGCGCTGGTGAAGGGCGAGGTGCAGGGACAGGAGAACGTGCTGGTCAGGGTGCACTCGGAATGCCTCACCGGGGACGTCTTCGGTTCGCTGCGTTGCGACTGCGGGCTGCAGCTGCGGCGGGCCCTGCAGATGATCGAGGAAGAAGGCCGGGGGGTGCTCCTCTATATCATCGGCCACGAGGGCCGGGGGATAGGCCTTCCTCACAAGCTGCGGGCCTATGAGCTGCAGGAGGAGGGAAAGGATACCGTGGAGGCCAACCTGGAGCTGGGTTTCCCTCCCGATGCCCGGGATTACGGCATCGGCGCCCAGATACTGCAGGACCTGGGCCTGACCACCATGCGCCTCTTGACCAACAATCCGGCCAAGAGGGTGGGGCTGGAAGGGTACGGGCTCAAGGTCGTGGAGCGCATACCCCTGGTGGTCGAACCATGCGAGGAGAACTACGCCTACCTGAAGGCCAAGAAGGAGAAGTTGAACCACATTCTGGACATCTGAGGAGAGGCGCGAGGAAAGGAGAAGGACATGGCCAGTTACGAAGGCCACCTGGTGGCCAGGGGTTTGAGGTTCGCCATCGTGGTCAGCCGGTTCAACGAGTTCATCAGCACCCGCCTCCTGGACGGGGCCCTGGACGCCCTTAAAAGGCACGACGCGGACATGGACCTGGTGGACGTAGCCTGGGTACCGGGTTCCTTCGAGATCCCGCTGGTGGCCTCCAGGTTGGCGGGCTCCGGGAGATACGACGCCATCATCTGCCTGGGAGCGGTTATACGCGGCTCCACGCCGCATTTCGAGTACGTGGCCGCCGAGGTCTCCAAGGGGATAGCTCGTGTGAACCTGGAGAAGGGCGTGCCCGCCGCCTTCGGCATCATAACCGCGGACAGCATCGAGCAGGCGGTGGAGAGGGCGGGCGCCAAGCAGGGGAACAAAGGCTGGCAGGCGGCGCTGACCGCCGTGGAGATGGCCAACCTGCTCAAGGAGATCCCCTCTTGAAGGGGTTCCGGGTTTAGGGGGCTGCGCAGCCGGGCGGCCCACACGTACCCAGGCCGCTTCCCCCGCCGGCCCCGTGCCGGCTTAAAAGGGCCCGTTGGGCTGCCGATAAATTAAGACGGCAGCCCCATTTTTTACGCCACTGAACCCGGAGGAGGACGAGGTTGGCCAACGAGCTCGCTCGAGGAATGGCTTGGGGTACGGGCATGGAGACCCGAGTGGCCGGCGCGCCGGAATCCACCATGTTCCATCCCGTGGGGATGAGCCCCTCGGGATTGGCACCTGAGGTCCTCGCGAGTCGCTATCGTGAGTTGCTTAAAGAGCGCCTGGATGGCGGTGAGGGACATGCGGAGGAGCTCGCCGCCCTGGCGGAGGAATGGGCAAGGAGGGACCCGCTGGCCGTGGAGCAGGTGGATGGGATAATCGCCCGTGCCGAGGCGCCTTTCCGCGAGGAGATGGGAACGGCTTCCCCCGCCGAGGACCATTGGAGGGTGGAGGTAGTGCTCCTGGAGGCCAGGACCCTCTTCATGGAGGCTTGCCTCAGGGGCCGCGAACGGAGGCTGCGGGATCTGGCGGATAAGTGGCGGCAGATAGAGGATTTCCCGGACACCCTGGCCGCGGTGGTCGATCCCGGAACGCTCGCCAGGGCCGGACTGGAGCGGTTGAAGGGATTGCTGGGCCTGCGGAAGGCGGCGCTCCTGGAGCTGGACCGTAACGGGCACCTGGTCCCCGTGGCCGGGGATACGGACGGCCTGGAGGAACCGCTGCGGCTTTCCGGGGAGGCTTCCGGGGTCTTCCTGGGGAAGAGGAAAGCGCTGTATGCGGATGAGCTTCGGGAATCCTGCGCCTGGGAGCCCGGAAAGGGGTGGGGTGGGGATGCCGTTCTGGTCCCCCTCACGGTGAGGAAGCGGGTCATCGGTGCGCTGCTGCTGGGCACGCTAACTGGTGACGGGTGGGAGGAACAGGCATATCTGGAGCTGGAGACGGCAGAGGCTTTCGCCGAGCGGCTGGCCGTGGCCCTGGAGAACGCCCGCCT
>NZ_JACVJJ010000102.1:0-32120 GCF_015711935.1 Candidatus Solincola tengchongensis | reverse complement strand
GGCGGCTGGCGGAGCGGGTGGACTTCATCACCACGCCGGGATACATCGACGGGCCGGGGGCCCGCGCCAAGTGGGGGCTCCCGGAGGACCAGGGGCCGGAGGTGATCATCACCAACAAGGCGGTGCTCCGATTCGACAAGGAGACCAAGGAGGCCTACCTGGAGTCCTACCACCCTGGGCACACTGTGGAGGAGATACTGGAGAACACGCCCTGGGATCTGAAGGTGGCCCCCGACGTTCGCGAGACGCCTCCGCCGACGGCGGAGGAGCTCCGGGCCATCCGGGAGATAATCGACCCCATGCGCATGATCACCATCTACCTCAAGCGGGGGTACGTGTGATGGCCCGCGAAGCGCAACCGGGGCCTTCACTGCCGGAAAGGCCGAGGGCGGAGAAGGGGCCAGAAAAGCCTTGGGAGGGACGGGAAAAACGTTCTCGCCGGGCTCCGGAGATGTCCGGCGTGGAGGCGTGGGGAAGCTGACGGTGGTGAAAGCGGGTTTTGCGGATCCCCCCGAAGAGTGGAGGGGATGGCGAGCAGAGTGAATTGCCCGCGGGGGAATAGAGGCGAGGGGGTGAGAGGGTTGGAGGAGACGCGGAGGCTGGCCGGGTTCTGCCGGAGCCTGAGGTGGGAGGACCTGCCGGAGGAGGTGCGAAAGCGGGCCAGGATATGCGCACTGGATTTCATAGCCAACGTCTATGGGTCCCTGGAGCTCGCCGAGGTCAGGGCGGTGGCGGAGTTCGTCCGCTCCCTGCGCGCCGCCCCGGAGGCCGCGGCGCTGGCCTGCGGTTACCGCACGGCGGCTCCTCTCGCCGCCCTGGTCAACGGCACACTGGCGGAGTCCATCGAGGCCCAGGACGGGCTGCGCTACGGCGGCAACCATCCGGTCTCGGCGGTCATGCCCGCCGCCCTGTCCGTGGCCGAGGCGGAGGGGAGGACGGGAAGGGAATTCCTGGAAGCGATGGTCGCCGGCTATGAGGTGGCCAACCGCGTGGCCAGCGCGGTGCATCCCCTGCACACCCTGTCCGGGTTCCTTCCCACCGGGACCTGCGGGACCTTCGGGGCCGCGGCCGCCGCGGCCCGGCTGCTGGACCTGGATGAGGAGGGGACGCTGCACGCCCTGGGTATCGCCGGCTACCTGGCGCCCCTCTCCATGGCCGAGGCCCTCATGGGGGGCTTCACGGCGAAGATACTGCAGGGAGGGCAGGGAGCCCTGGCCGGGGTCTCCGCGGCCTACCTGGCCCGGGCGGGCATCACCGGGCCGCCCTACGTGCTGGAGGGTTCGGAGCTCAAGGGCGGCTTCACCCAGATAACCGTGCGGGGGGAGCCCAACCTGGAGAGGATCACCGAAGGGCTGGGGCAGCGTTACACCATCCTGGACATGTATCTCAAGCCCTATTCCGCGTGCCGCCACACCCACGGGGCGGTCCAGGCCCTCCTGGAGCTCCTCGAGGAGCGGGAGGTGGGGCCCGCGGAGGTGGACAGGGTGGAGGTCTACACCTACGGCATGGCCGTGGTGGCGGTGGGCAAGGGGCTTGGGGAGAACGAGACCTTCGTCTCCGCCCAGTTCTCCATCCCCTACGTGGTGGCCGCGGCTCTCCTGGACCGCGAGCTCGGTCCCCGGCAGCTGACCGCGGAGAGGCGAGGCGACCCCGTCCTTCGGGAGCTCATGTCCAGGGTGGAGGTGAAACTGGACGAGGACCTGCAGAAGGTGTACCCGGAGAAGACGGCCAGCCGCGTGGAGCTCTCCCTGCGGGACGGCACGCGCCTGGTCCGCCAGGTGGACATCCCCAAGGGGGACCCCCGCGACCCCATGGGGGAGGAGGACGTGAAGGGAAAGTTCTTCCGTTTCGCCGGGGAGAGGGACAGGCGGCGCCTGGAGGAATTGGCGGAGCTGATACTGCGGTTGGATGAAGTGGAAGACCTTGGCAAGATGACCGATATGCTCTGAGGCAGCCCGATACGGAGCAGGAAAGGAGTGAAGATGGACTTCAACCTGAACGAGGAGCAGAAGCTGCTGGTCGAGACCATCCGGTCCATGGGGGAGCGGGAGAACTTCAAGCAGCTGGCCATGGAGATAGACGCCAAGGCCGAGTTCCCCCACCACCTGATGAAGAAGTTCGCGGACATGGACCTCCTGGGGATGACGCTTTCCCCGGAGTACGGGGGAGGAGGGGCACCGGCCATAAACGCCATCCTGGCCATCGAGGAGCTGGCCAAGTTCAGCCCCATGATCGCCGCCCCGGTCTTCGAGTCCAACGTGGGGGCGGTACGGGTCATCGACCTCTTCGGGACGGAGGAGCAGAAGCGGGCCATCATCCCCGGGGTCTGCCGGGGGGAGCTGAGCGTGTCGGTGTGCATGACCGAGCCCGAGGCCGGGTCGGACCTCACCTCGCTCAAGACCTTTGTGGTGGAGGACGGGGACGACCTCATCCTCAACGGCCAGAAGGTGTTCGTCACCGGCGGCGGGGAGGCCAGCCACTACCTGGTGTACACGCGTTTCGGGGACACCCCAGGATACAAGGGCATCGGGGGGATAATCGTTGAGGCGGGCATGCCCGGCTTCTCCTTCGGAAAACAGGAGGAGTTCATGGGCCTGCGGGGCATGCCCTCCTGCGACCTCATCTTCGAAGACGTGCGGGTGCCCAAGAAGAACGTGGTCCTTCCGGCCGGGGAGTTCAGCAAGCTCATGCTCACCTTCGACATCGAGCGCTGCGGGAACGCCGCCATGTGCCTGGGAGTGGCGGGGGGCGCGCTGGAGGAGGCCAAGGCCTACGCCATGGAGCGAAAGGCCTTCGGGCGCCCCATCTGCGAGTTCCAGGACGTCCAGTTCATGATCGTGGACATGGCCATGAAGCTGGAGGCGGCGCGCCTGCTGGTCTACCGGGCGGCCTGCGGGGCGGGCCAGGGGTTGCCCTCCGTGTACGAGGCCTCCCTGGCCAAGTGCTTCGCCAACGAGATGGTGGTGGAGGTCACCAACGCGGCCATGCTGGTCTTCGGGGGTTACGGCTACAGCAGGGACTTCCCGGTGGAGAGGATGGCCCGGGACGCCAAGGCCTGGAGGGTGGCCGGCGGCACGGTGCAGATGCTGCGCATCACCCTGGCCAGTTTCCTCTTCGGGAGGCGCTTCGACCAGCGGCCCGGCAGGTGAGGATTCGGGAAGAGACGGCGGACGACAGGTGTGAGAGAAGGGGGGTTGCGCATGGGAAAATATTACAGGGACGCGGAGCAGCTCTACGAGATCTACGGGTACTTCCTGGACAAAGTGCTGCGCGACGAGAAGATCGGACCCAAGATGGCCAAAGCGGGCATCATCATCAAGTTCATCTACACCGACCCCGACGCGGAGATAACCATCGACCTCAAGAACCCTCCGGCGGAGGAGGGGCGTTACGGCACCTTCTACCTCGGGCCCTGTGACCTCAAGGAGGACGTGTGGTCCAAGCAGGAGGCCGACTTCTCGCACAGCTTCTGGCACGGCAGGGAGAACCCGGTGGCCGCGGTGACCAAGGGGAAGATAAAGCAGGGGGGCAAGATAACCGCCATGCTCAAGCTTTTACCGGTGGTGCGGCCGGCCTTCGACCTCTTTCCCAAGGTCCTGGAGGAGATGGGCTACGGGGACAAGGTCATCCGCGACTGACCCGTGCAGAAGTGAGCGGCTCCCACTCGGAAGCGGTTTATGGAAGGGGCATTTTCGGTCGGAGCGGCCCACGAGGGCGCCTAAGGGATGCGCCGCCGCCGAGCGTCACGCCAGGGGTTAAAGTCGCTCGAGACGATGAGGGCGGTCGAGTTGAAATCAAGGGCCGGAAAGCGAGGGAGGTCGGAACGAGAGCCGCTGGACCGTAAAGAGTCCCGTGAGCCAAGCCCCGCGCAGGAACGCCGTAAGATGGCGGGCGGTGGATGGGATGCCGAGAGAGGACCATGCTGGAAGAATGTTACAGACCGCGGAAGCAGGGCCAGAGGACAACTCCGTAGAGGGAGCGTATAAAGGGGCAGGGCTTAAGAGGTTCACCCGTGTTGTGGAGGTGGTCAAAAGCGTGAGGTGCCTGGCGCCGTTCTCGAGGCGACCAGCCTCCCGCCGGGCGGGGAGGCGAGCGTATGAGCCGTCCAGGGGACGGTTCCACACCAATCCTCATGGCCCTTCCGGCCTGTGAATGAGCCGTGAGAAGGGGGTAGGAAGGCGACATGTCCATGTACCCACGGTTCCGGGGACACCCGTTAAGACCGAGCGAGGGGATGCTCCGCGCCGCGGCGGGCCTGTTCCGCCTGCACGGAAAGCTGGGGGAGCTCCTTCCCCTGGAGAGGGTGCTCTGCGCGGTCTTCTTCAAGGAGCCCGACCGGGTTCCCGTGACCCATTTCCTCCTGGGGGCCGCTCGCCGGCTGACTGGAATATCCTACCAGAAGTTCTCACGCCACCCCGAATCGGCGGCCGAGGCTTACCTGGCCGCAAGCGAGATCATCGGCGGGGACGTCCTGTAAGCGGCCATCGATCTCTCCGTGGAGGCCGCCGATTTCGGGCAGGAGATGGTGTACCCCGATGACAGCACCGCCCACCCCGACTACACCCGTCCACGCATATCAGCGGTAGAGGATTACGAACGCCTGGAGCCCTTCGACCCACGCAGGTCCCCGCGCATGGGGATGTGCATCAGGATGGGGGAACTGCTCTCCAGGAAAGCGCGCCTGCGCTACCCGGTGATCGGTTTCGTCTTCGGGCCCCTGGGGGTGCTGGTCATGAGGCGGGGCGCACAGCGGCTGTTCATGGACTGCCTGAGATACCCGGAGAAGGTAAAGGCGGCCCTGGATGTGGTGACCGAGGTACTGGTGGACTACGCCCGGGCCTTGTGCGACGCAGGGGTGGACTCGGTGATGCTGGACACCCTTTTCGCCTCCCAGTCCGGGGTGTCCAGGGCGATGTGGGTGGATATGGAAGGCGTGTACGCGCGGCGTATCGCGGAGGAGTATGGAAAATATCCCCTGAGGGAGGGATAGCCTGTGGATGGCTCAGGGATGAAGGAATCGCTGGATGCCCTGGCGCGGGCGGTCATGGAGGGCCTGGAAGAAGAGGTCGTGGCGAGGTGCCGGAAATCCCTGGAGGGAGGAGTGGAACCCCGGGAAGTCCTGAGAGGGGGACTCTGCCGCGGGATGCGCCTGGCGGGAGAACTCTACGAGAGGCACGAGTACTTCCTCCCGGAGCTCCTCCTGGCCTCGGAGGCCATGCAGGCGGGGATGCACGCCGTGGCCCCGGCCTTGCGACCTTCCGAGAGCGCCGAGGGGGAGGGTGCGACGGTCGTCCTGGGTGTGGTGAAGGGCGACGTGCACGAAATAGGGAAGAACCTGGTAAAAGTGATGCTCGAGGCCGAGGGCTTCCGGGTGGTGGACCTGGGAGTCGATGTTCCTCCGGAGAGGTTCGTAGAGGAGCTGCATAAAAGAGGAGCGGCGATACTGGCGCTTTCCACCATGATGACCACAACCCTTCCGGCCATGCGACGGACGGTGGAGCTGGCCCGGGAGACTGAGCCATGCCCCCTGGTGATCGTGGGAGGCGCACCTCTCACTCCTGCCCTGGCCGCCGACCTGGGGGCGGACGGTTACGGCGAGAGCGCCGCCTCGGCCCCCTCCATCATCCGCGCACTTGTGGGGTCGGGTCCCGAATCCTGATTCGCCCTGGTTCTCTACGGCCATGGTCCTCCTGAAGCGTCACCTTTCGCCTGAGGATATCGGGATCGGAGAGATGCGGGGTCGGTCCCGTCCGCGGGCATGGAGAAGGGCTGGCAATACGCCTTTTTCGGGGACGCTAGAGAGCCGGTCCAGCCGACCCTCCGAGAAGAGGCCGAGAAAAAGGACCCGTCATCTCGCCCGCCGGAAAGAGGGTGATTGGAGCGGGGGTCCGTCTGGGTGAGAACCCCCGGGAGGGAAGGGGGTTATCCCTTATTGCCCGGGGAGGGAGCCGGGCATATCATTGCTGTACGGATGACCGCTGTTTGTATGTAGGGGTAGATTTTCCGCCCGCACCGGCTGCTCGACAAGGAAGAAGGACTGAGCTCTATCGTTTATCTGGACGGTTCGGGAATAGGAGGTTCTCATGGGAAACAGCTACTCTTTCCCCTTCCTCTGCGAGTGGGCGACGGAGATGGACCTCTCTCTGGCCGAAAACCTTAGGGAGTGGGCGGAGAACGAGGTCATGGCCAGGCGCCTGGAGCTCAAGGAGGACTATCAGGGGCTGCTGGAGCCGGCCATACGCAAGCTCTTCCTGGAGGTAGGCCTGCAGCGGCTCTTCTGGCCGGAGGAATACGGCGGGGACGGGCACAACCTTCCCTCGGCCGCCGTCACCGCGACCGCCGCCCTGGAACAGGTGGCGCGGGGGGACGTGGGCATCGCCTTCCTCCTCTCCTGCCTCCTCGCTCTGCAGAGCGCAGTGGCCATGGAAGGAGAGGTCAAGGAGGAGATCTGCTCCGCCCTTCAGGAAATAATTACCAGCAAAGATGATCCGGCCCTGGTCTCGCTGGTGCTTCCCCTGTACCGCGACGAGCCGCAGGCCACGGCCCGGGCGGCCAAGGGAGGCTGGACGGTGGAGGCCGCTTCCGCCCGGCCCCTGGCCTGCGGGGCGAGCGCCAGCTTCTTCGGGGTCCTGTGCGCGCTTGAGGGTTCGGAGGACGGGGTGGGGCTGTTGGTCCTACCCGGAGGGACAAAGGGCCTAAAGCGGGGGGAGGCTATCAAGCGTACCGGTTTGGCCGTCGACCGCCATGCGGAAGTGACGCTGGAGAAGGTGAAGGTCTCGGAAGGGATGTGCGCCGCTAGGGGGCCGGAAGCCTGCCGCGCCTTTCTGGCCTGGCTTTATATGGGAATATCTGCCAGCAATGTAGGGGCGCTCTTCGCCTCTTACGAGATACTCCGCGAGTGGGGCGACAACCGGGTCATCAAAGGGAGAGGCAACATCTTCAAGGAGAACCCGCTCACCGCCTCGGTGATGGCCGAGGTGGCCCAGGACACGGCGCTCTCCCGCATGCTCACCTGGAACCTGGCCCGCATGCTCTCCGAGCCCGGCGTGTACGGTCCGGCGGGCGCGGAGGACAACTACGTGACCGCGCTGATGGTGGCACACCACGTCTCCCAGGCTGCGGAGAGGGCCATCAACCGCTCCATGGAGATGATGGCCTCGGCGGGATACGCCAAGGAGTGGAACCTGGAGCGCTACTGGCGGGACGTCAAGACCATGCAGCTCTGCCTGGGGCCCTATGAGCTGGCGAAGATGGATGTGTCCCGCTTCTTCTACCACGCGAAAGGCCTGTGAGGCCGTTCTCGAAAACGGGGCGGACACGGTGGCGAAGCGGATGCGGAAGGGCGCCGGACCGGCGGAGGGTATGGGTCCATGGAGCCCGGAAGAGCCGGTACCGGGCCGTCAAGAGAAGATTGGGAGGAACTGGAAATGAGGACCATAGACGATTTCACCCGGCCGCTTGAATACCTCTCTCCCCTTGACGATCCCCTGGGGATGATCGTCCGCGAATGGGCGGAGACCTGGGTCATCCCCCACCGCCGGCGCTTCGACGAGGACTGGAAGGAGCACCGGCTCATCGAGCCCGCCTTCAAGCGGCTCATGGGGGAGCTGGGACTTCAGAGGGTTCTCTTCCCCGAGGACCTGGGGGGATGGGGCCTGGGCCGCTCCAATTACGCCGGGACTTCCTCCTACCGCCTCTTCGAGGAGGTGGCCCGCGCCGATTCGGGGATGGCCGTGGCCTTCGGGGTGGTCTTCTGGCCCCTGGTGATGATCTGCATGGAACCCCACGTCAACCGGCAGCTGTGCGAGGAGTTCGCCCCCATCTTCTGCTCCACCACCGAGCCGCGTTTCGCGGCCAACGCCATGACCGAGCCCCAGGGCGGAGCGGACATAGAGAACATGGAGATCGTCAAGGGTTCCACCATCCAGACCACGGCGGTCCTGGACGGGGACGAATGGGTGATAAACGGCCACAAGCTGTGGCCCACCAACTCCGGCGGGGTCTGCGACCTCTTCGGGGTGGTGTGCACCACTAATCCGGGGTCCGAGGACCCCAACGACTTCGCCTTCATCTTCGTCCCTGCGGACACCCCCGGGGTGACGCAGGGCCCTCCATACGAGAAAGCGGGAATGGCGGCGGACAAGAACGGGGACATATGGTTCGAGAACGTGCGGGTCCCCAAGCACTACCGGGCGCACGGCCCCGGTCTTGACCTCCTCTACTTCAAGGAGGTCATCACCTTCGGGAACCTGGGGAGCATCGCCTTCGTGGGGGGCTCCATGATGAACGTCTACGAGAGGCTCTACCAGTTCGTGAGCGAGGAGACCTACAGGGGGAAGCCCCTGAAGGAACACGACGCGGTGGCCGGAGCCCTGGCGGACATCGCCAGGGACATCGAGATAATCCGTATCGTGGGTTACCAATACGCGCGCATGGTGGACCGGCCGGACCTCTACGGGCCGCGTTGGAGCGAGGAGATGGTGGCCAAGGGGAGGGCCTACAAATACTGGGCCTGTGACCGGGCCGTGGAGGACGTGGGCCGGGCCATGAACATCATGAGCTTCTACGGGGCGGACCGGGACTGGGACGTGGAGAAACACTGGCGGGACCTGAAGATCGTGCAGCTCTGGATGGGAGGAAAGCAGCTCTGCCAGGCGGAGGTGGCACGCTGGTTCTTCGATTGCCGGACCCTGTGAGAGCGGAGGCAGGTGAGGGAAGATGAAGGAGACTGTCTCGCCGAGGCCGGCTCCGGCGCGGGGCATCCCCGAGGCTTCAAGGGCTACAGAGGGGCTGGGGGAAAGGCTTTTGCGGCGCCTTATAAAGAGTCCCAAGTTCAAGTCAAGCTTGAAGATCCTGGTCAACGCCATCGATGAGGAGAACGCCCCCGGCTTGGTAAGGGCCCTGATGTGGGAGGACGTGGAGACCTTCATGGGGGCGGCCAGCGCCCTGCCCAGAGCGGTCAACTTTGCCGTCCGCGCCGTGGAGGAGATGGTTGCGCAGCTCAACGCCTTCCCCCCGGAGATGCTCCTGGCCTTCCTCTCCAGGCTGGCGGCGGAAGTGGACTTCGAGGCCCTGGAAAGGACGGCGGAAGAGGCCAGGCTGCTCCTGGAAAAGCTCGCTCCCGTCTTGGAGGGATTGCGCGGGCGAATGGCGAGCGCGGTAGGTGCGGGGTCCCCAGGGAGGGAGGAGGAAGGGGTATGAGTCGGCTCCCGCATCTTGCAGGGGCATGATTGGCCCGGTGGGTGCGTCGATAAAACAATAAACCTTTACTATAAGTTGATTATAAATGGGTATTAGGAGTTCTCGGGTGGAGGACAGTGGAGAAAATCTCGACCTAGCTAAAAGGAAACGGGGCAGCGAGAGCGGCGCTTTCTTGGATGGTGGAGGAGGGTGAGGGGTAATGGAAGATATTAAAGGTAAAGTAGAGGTAAATATAAATGAAGAAGACAGCTCCTCGGAGTCCGTCCTGGCAGGAATGATACGTGAGCTCATCCGCTCGCCCGGGTTCAAGGAGCTGGTGAACATCCACCTGCGGGACATGGACCCCGCCTCGGCAGGGGAGGCGGTGAGGGCCTTCCTCTGGGAGGACGTGGGATTCTCCATGGGGCTTTTGGGCAGTGCCCCCAAGGTGGCCAACTGGCTTGCGGAGGCTCTGGTGGAGCTGGGGGTGCAGCTCAACAACTTCACCCGGGATATCCTCCGCGACTTTCTGGTCCGTATGGGCAGGGAGCTGGATCTGGAGAAGGTGAAAGCCATCCCCGGAGCCTACGCGCCACTGCTCAACGAGCTGCTCCTCGAGGACCGCGAGGCCCTCGACGCCCTGCTGGGGGGGCTGGGCTCCCTCGCGGAGTCGGTGCTGAAGGCGGTGGGACCGGCCTTCAAGAAGGTGGGGAACACGGCAGATTTCGGAAAGGTCAGGGTGGGCCTCACGGAGCATTTCGAGAGGCGTCGTCGGGAACTCCAGGGGGAGCCGCCTCTCGCCAATCCCGTGGCCCTCTCCAACCTGCTGGGAGTGGTCCCCCCTCTGGTCAACTACCTGATCAGGGTGCTCACCCGCACACTGGAGGGCATGAAACTCCCCGCGGAGATACTGGCCAACGCCGTCTTCCAGCTCCTGGAGGACATCGACCAGGCGGAGGTCGGGGGGCTGGTGAACGCCCTCTCCGATTTCGTGGCCACACTGCACCGGGGGAACATGTTGCTGGGGAGGGACGAGCCGCGTTTCAAGGAGGTGCTGCGGCGCGTGAGCCGGCGGACGGTGGACGCAGTGGACGGCGAGAAGCTGCGCGAAGCCCTGGTGGCCCTTGGCGAGGACGGCAAAGTGGTGGGCGAGGTGGTCTCCGAGTACCTCTACGCCGACACGGAGGCCACGGCACGGGTGGCCGGCGTCCTCTATGCCGCGGTAAACGCCGCTCTACGCGGCACGGCGGAGTTCCTTCGCCACTTCGCCGAGCTACCCCCGGAAGGGATGGAGCGCATGGTGGCCCATTACCGGGAGGCTTTCCGGCCCCGGGAAGCGGCCAGGGTGGTGAACTACAACGCGGCCATCCTCAACAAGGCCTTCCGGGTGGCCCCGGACCTCGCGGGCGAGACCCTCGGCGAGTTCCTCGCCGCACTGGACAGGGAGCAGACATCCGCGGCGGGGAAGGCGTTGTTCCTCAAGTTCCGGGACGCGCTGCTCTCCGATCCGGGGGTCCAGGCCGCGCTGCAGCCGGAGGCCCTGGGCGAGAGGATCAACGCCGCCCTGGCCGCCTTCAACCGACGCCTTGGTGAGAACCCGAGTGCCGTAGCGGAGAAAGTTGTCCGGACCCTCAAGGCTGTGGACGGAGGGGAGCTGAGGCGGGCGGCGGCCGGATTACTCTACCCCCTGTTCGGGTCCCTGATGCGGGAGACGGATCTGGGGAAGAGGGTGTGGAAGGCGGCAATGGTCTCCGGCGGCGCCGTGGTGGGACTTCTGACCCTGCGATGGTTGGGTAAGCGGAGGAGGGGAGGGTGAGGGCCATGGAGGAACTGCAGCGGAAGCCCTCGGATGTTCATACCGACTACGTGCGGCGGTGGAAGGAGGGTGGAGGGAAGGTCCTGGGATACGCCTGCACGGCGACCCCGGTGGAGATCCTGGAGGCGGCGGGGGTCCTTCCCTACCGCATCAAAGCCTTCGGCCACCCGGAGACCGAGCTTGGAGACAGCTATCTGGCGCGTTTCAACTGCCGTTTTTGCCGCTCCTGCCTGCATCTTGGTCTGGACGGCACCTACGATTTCCTGGACGGCCTCATCGAGACCAACGGCTGCGACCACCTGCGGGGGATGTTCGAGAACTGGCAGTATGCCAGGAAGTATGACTTCTTCCACTACCTTAAGGTGCCCCACTTCGTGCGCCGGGATTCGCTGGAATATTTCACGGAGGAGTTGAGCCTCCTCCGCCTGGCCCTGGAGGAGCACTTCGGGGTAGAGATAACCGACGATGCCCTCCGGGAGGCCATCGGCACCATGAACCAGGTCCAGGCCGGGCTGAGGGAACTTTATGCCCTGCGGGAAGGGGGGGAGCCGCGCCTGAGCGGGGCGGAGGCGCTGCAGGTGATCTGCACCGGGTCCTCCATGCGCGCCGCCGACTTCCTCTCCCTCCTGGACCGCCTGGTGGAGGAGAGGTCGAGGAGGCCGGCGATCGGCGGGCGGGCCCGGCTGATCCTCCTGGGGAGTGCCACCGACGAGGTGGACCTGGTAGCGGAGATAGAGGACCAGGGAGCGCTGGTGGTGACCGACGCTCTGTGCTACGGTTCCCGTTCCTTCTGGGGCCGGGAGGGGGAGAGCGTGGAGGAACCCCTGCTCTACCTGGCCGAGAAATACCTGGGGAACCTCTTCTGCCCGCGCATGTTCACGGAGTATGAGCGGCGCCGGGACTTCGTCCTGGAGCGCGCAAGGCAGGCCAGGGTGGACGGAGCCATCATCACCTACAACAAGTTCTGCGACCTGCACGGAGTGGAATCCGTTTCCCTCCGCCAGGACCTGGAGAGGAACGGCATCCCGGTCCTGGTCCTGGAGAAGGATTATGGTTCGCCCGCGGACGCCGGGCGCATCCGGACGAGGGTGCAGGCCTTCCTGGAGAGGAACGGCATCCCGGTCCTGGTCCTGGAGAAGGATTACGGTTCTCCGGCGGATGCCGGGCGCATCCGCACGAGGGTACAGGCTTTCCTGGAGAGGATCGGGAGCGGAGCGGTGGAGAGGGCCGGTGCAGCTCGGTGAGGCTTTCTTTCCGGTGGGCCTTTCCGGCCGTCGCCGGATGGTGCGGAAGGGGGAATGAGCCATGGCCGTGAGACAGTTGAGGCCCTATGAGGGGCTCATCAACCGGGTCTACGAGATATTCTCCATCGTGGACCTGCTGCCCTATGAGATGAGCGACGAGGAGTTGGAGGGGGTGGCGCGGCTGCTCCCCTCCGACCTCCAGAAGACCATGCGCGCCTTCTTGGTCCCGCGCGTGCGGCGGGCGAGCCTGGATTTCCTGAAAGCGGTGAAGACCTGGCTGGACGGCGCCCACCGCGCCAAGCGGGAGGGGAGGAAGGTACTCCTGGTCCCCTTCAACTTCCCGCCGGAGATAGTCCACTGCTTCGAGGGCGCCTGGCCCATAACCAGCGAGGTCCTCTCCACCCTGGGGGTGGCCGCTCTGGAGGGGCAGGGGGAGAGATATTGGGACTACGCCATGGGGCTGGGGCTTCCCGACTTCGCCTGCTCGGCGAACATGATCGAGGTGGGCTCCTGCCTCACGGAATCCGACTTCACGCCGGACGCAGTGATCTCCGACTGCTTCGCCTCCTGCGACATCAACTCCAAGACCCACGAGTTCCTGGCCCGACACCTGGGCATCCCTCTCTTCTTCCTGGAGAAGACGGTGGACAACACAGAAAGGGGCATACGCCAGTATTACCGTTACTTCCATGCCCTCATCCGGGAGCTGGAGGAGTTCCTGGGGGAGGAGCTGGACGAGGAGCGCATGCGCCGGGTCATCGAGAACGCCAACCGGGCCACGGAGCTCTACTGGGAGCTGTGGGACCTGCACAAGTTCGCCCCCTGCCCGGTGCCCAACGCCTTCTCCCTCATGACCTACGGGATACGTTACACCATGTGGGGGACGGAGGAGGCGGTGAAGGTCATGCGGTCCATGGTGGAGACCTCCAAGGAGAGGCTGGAGAAGGGCGAGTACCCGGCGCCGGAGGAGGTGGCCCGCAGTCTCTGGACCTACACCAGCTACTATTTCGACATGGCCGGGCTCTTCAACTGGATGGAAGAGAACGGCATCACGCACCTTGGGGACGGGCTGGACCTCCTCTTTCCCCAGGTCATCGACACAAGCTCCCGGGAAACCATGCTCGAGGGTCTGGCGGAGATCGCCCGCAACATGCCCATGACCCGGCAGATGGGAGCCCCTTCCATGTCCGTACAGTGGCTGGAGGACATCACCTGGGCGGCCAGGGAACTGAACGCCGACTGCTGCATCTACTGCGGGCACCACAGCTGCAAGCAGACCTGGAGTGCCGCCTCCATGGTCCGCAACGAGCTCATGAAGCGGGCGGGGATCCCCACCCTCGTCCTGCAGGGCGACTCCTGGATAAGGCGCATGACCCCCATCGAGACCCTCCAGGAGCTCATCGAGGAGTTCGTGGACAACGTGGTGAGGAGGAAGGGGAGAAGGGCCGCGCGGGCGCGGTGACGAGGCCCCCGGCGGACAGGCCCTCCATTCCGTCCCCGGCACCCGCCGCGATCCCAGGGGAGGGCGGTAGGCGGGCGCCGTTCACCTCAACCCCACCCGGCCTATAATGGTCTTGGGCCCGCGCAGAGCGGCTCGGGCCTCCGGAGGCGGGCACGGTGCGCGTCGCAGGGATTGCAGCTCGGTTTTGGGATGGGCGCCCACGACTCCCTCGAGTGGAGCGCGGGGCGGGCTTTCATCGAGTGGAGCGTGGCGCGGGAGACGGGCCCGGGAGCCGCGGAGAACGCGGGCGCGGTTCCTTAATGGAAAGTGATGGAAGAAAATGCCAATGGGAGATAGGGTCGCACGGGTGAGCGGGCCCGCGATCTTTGCGGGAAGATGAGCGGGGAAGCGCAGAGGCTGCTGGAGGACCTGGCGGAGAGGCTTTTCGCGAGCCCGGAAAGCCCCATCCGTGCCGCCGTGGAGGCCCTGAAGGACGGGGCCTCCATAAAGGTCTGCGCCCCAGGAGGCTGTACCGCGGGGGTGAAGAGGGAGGGGAAGGTCTCCCTCGCCGATCCCTCCCTGGCCAGGCCCTTCATGGAGCTTCACTTCCTGGACCTCTCCGACGTGCGCGCCTTCGGGGAGGTGAGGACGGCCCGCGAATTCGGGGAGACCTTCCTTTCCCTGGTGAGGGCCGGGAGGTTGAGGCTGGAAATATTGGGTTCCTTCATGGAGCTCTGGAACCTGGGAGTAGGGCGGTTCCTTATGGGCGCCCACGTCCTCTCTCCCCCGGACGAGTACCGCAGGCTCATCGAGCCCCTCCGCCTGCGGGACATAGCCTTCACGGAGATACTGGACGTCGGTTACCTTCAGGAGCTGGTGGACGAGCTGGCGCGCATCACCGGGGTGCGCCTCTGGGTGCTGGACATGGACTGCATGCCGGTGGTGGTGAGCTCCACCGGAGGGGAGCACTGCCAGTTGATAATCGATTCCCTGGAGGGGGTCATGCGCTGTTACGGCTCGGCCGTCGGCGGCCTGGCCGAGCTGAGGAGGTCCATGGCTCCCCGGGTGCGCGTCTGCCATGCCGGCTTCATCTGTTTCGACGCCCCCCTCGTCCTGGGCGGGGAGATGGTGGGCATGATCAGCGGCGACGCCTCCCTTGCCGACCCCCCCGACGCGGAGAAGTACCGGAAGCTGGCCGAGGAGCTGGGCATCGACCCCGTTCCCCTCCTGGACTCGCTGAAGAAGGTGCGCACGGTGAGGCTGGAGGAGGTGGAGTTCCTCCTCTCCGTGGTCAACGCCCTGGCCCGTTCGGTCACCGAGATGAGCTACAAGCAGTTCGTGAACAAGCGGCTGAACCGCGAGCTGGAACAGAAGAACTTCGAGCTGCGCTCCCTCTTTCAGGCGGTCACCGAGATACAGGAGAGGGAGAGGGCGGCGGTGGCTCGTGACCTCCACGACGACACTGGCCAGCACCTCACCAACGCCCTGCTCAACCTGGAGATGGCCATGGGCGAGGAGGGGGTCCCGGAGGAGGCGCTCCGCCGCCTGCGCTCCGCGGCGGAGTCCATATCCCAGGTCATGGAGAAACTTCACGACCTGTCCGCCTCCTTGCACCCCCACATGCTGGACGACCTGGGGCTCCTGGAGGCCCTGCGCAACCTGGTGCGGAGGCTGAACGCCGACCACCCCATAGATTTCGGCCTGGTGGTCAGGGGCGAGGAGGGGGAGCTGCCCGCCGAGGTGAGGATAAACCTCTACCGCATCGCTCAGGAGGCCTTGGCCAACGTGGTAAAGCACTCCGGTGCCACCCGCGCCACGGTGTATTTCGGGAGGGACGGGGAGGGCGTCGACCTCCTGGTGACGGACAACGGGAAAGGTTTCTCCGACCACGCGGAGGACGGCAAGGTCCACCTGGGGCTGGTGAACATGAGGGAGAGGGCCTCCCAGGTGGGCGGGAGCCTGCGCATCTTCTCCGAGGAGAAGGGGGCCACGGTGGCCGTGCACATACCCCTCGAAGACTGAGGCCTCCGGCCGGTGTCAGGCGGGTGACCCTGGCGGCGAGAGAGATCCCGACGGGGGAGAGTCCGAGGAGCTTTCCCGGGGCCGGATGGAGGAGGCGCAGAAGGTGGCCGGGAGGCCTCGGGGGCGTGATGGAAGCGAGGAAGCAAGTGTGCGGCATGGGCCGGGAGGCGATGCGGGGGCAGTGACCGGCGCGGAAAAGGGAGGCGAGCTTCGGAGCGAGGAAGGGATGAAGGACGTGGAAGGAGGAGGGGCCCGGGAAGCGGGAGCGGGAGGAAAAGAGAAGGCGGGCGTAAGGATCCTCCTGGCCGACGACCACGCCATACTCCGCGAGGGTCTGGCTTCCCTCATGGAGAAACAGCAGGATATGGCGGTGGTGGGGGAGGCGGCTTGCGGGGAGGAATGCCTGGAGAAGGCGGACCTGCTGCGGCCGGACCTGGTGGTCATGGACATCAAACTCCCCGGCATGTCGGGCATCGAGGCCTGCCGGCTCCTCAAAGCCCGTTTCCCGGAACTGAAGGTCGTCATGCTCTCCATGTACGAGGACTTCGAGTACGTCCACCGTGCCCTGCAAGCCGGCGCCGACGGTTACATCCTGAAGAGGGCGGCAGGCTCGGAGCTGGTCAACGCGGTGCGCAGGGCGGCGCGCGGAGAGAAGGCCTTCAGCCCCCAGGTTCTGGAAATGATCGTGGCCTCCCTGCGCGAGGAGGGGCGCGCCCCGGGGGCGGGGCCCCTGGATTCCCTAACCTCCCGGGAATACGACGTCCTGGCCCTGATGAGCGAGGGGATGAGCAACAAGGACATCGCCGCCAAGCTGTTCATCTCCCCCAAGACGGTAGAGAAGATAATCTCCGGCATATACAGGAAACTGGGGGTGAGTTCCCGCACCGCGGCGGTCAAGGTCTTCTTGAGCGCGCAGTGAGGTTCGCCGGCAAACGGCGAGAGGAGGCCGGCTCGCGCGCTTGGAGGAGGGGAGATACTATCCGTCCGCGTCGCGACGGCCTGTCCGCGCGCTCTCCGCGTTCCCTTGCCCGGTCATGCGGCAAGGGTGAGGTCAGGCTCCGGTCCTGGTGGAGGATGGTGGTCGCCCGCTCACAGGCGGTAGGCGGAAAGGAGCTTGGCGTGCATCGACTTCTGGGTGAACTCACGGGAGACCTTGGCGAGTGCCCTCTCGGCGTATCTCCGCGCCGCCTCGGGGGTCTCCAGCAGGAAGGATATGGCATCGGCCAGCTCTTCCGGGTCCCCGTCCCTCACCAGGATGCCGTCCAGCCCGTCGTCGATTATCTCCCGGGGTCCCCGCACCCGGCAGGCGATGACCGGCGTTCCCGAGGCCATGGCCTCGATGAGCGTTACCCCGAAACCCTCGCGGCTGGAGGGGAGGACATAAAGGTCGAAGAGGCGATGGAGCCTCTCGGGGTCCGTGCGGTGGCCGGTTAGGATGAGCCGGTCCCCGAGGCCCAGGCGGGAGGCCGTCTTCGCCAGCCGCGCCGGCTCCCGGGGTTCGCGGGAAGCGTCACCCGCCAGCACCAGGTAGATGTCCGGATGTGAAGGGATGACCCTCCCCGCCGCTTGCAGCAACACCTCGAGGTTTTTCTCCCTGCGTATCTCCCCCAGGTACCCGATCACCACCGCGTTGGAAGGTATTCCCAGTTCCTCGCGCAGCCTGGTCTCCGCGCCGGGATGGAAGCGTGCCGTGTCCACGCCGTTGTGTATGAGCTTCGCCTGGTTCGGCGCCACGACCTTCCTCGCCGCCGCCAGGGCCAGGTCTTCGGAGTTGACGAAGATGACCAGGTGGCAGCGGCGGGCGGCGAAGCGCTCCGCGGCGATTACCAGGTTTTTCCGCAAAGCGGTGGAGCGGTGGGAGAAGTAGAAGCCGTTGCAGGTGTGGATTATCCTCGGGACGCCAGCCTTCCAGGCCGCCAGCCGCCCCAGGACCCCGTCCTTCGGGTTGTGGGTGTGCACGATGTCGAAACCCTCGCGGCGTATGAGGGACTTCAGCTCCCGGTAGCACCGTAGGTCGCGCAGGGGGGTCACGCGCCTGGTGAAGGGGATGTCGTGGACCGTCAACCCCGCCTCCTGCAGTGTCTCCGCGAATCCGGTGACCCGGCAGGCCACGTGTACGCTGTGGCCCCTATCCACCAGTTTTTGGAAAAAAGGGAGCAGATAGGGCGAGGCCGCGAAGCGGTCCAGGTTGCACACCTCCAGTATCTTCAGCTTCCGGGACACGGTCAGAGCTCGCAGTAAGGCGGCATGCGCCGCTTGAAGGTGGAGGCCTCGACCATAGATTTCACCTTGCGAACAGCCTGGGGGTCGAACCCCTCGCGCACCACCCTTTCCTCCGGGTACCCGAGGTCGTAGAGGTGATAGAGTATGAGGTCCGCCTCCTCGTAGGTTATGCCCATCTCTCCCTCGTCCGTCTGGCCTTCCCAGAGGTCGGCGGTGGGGGTCTTGTCTATTATCCGTGCCGGGACGCCGAGGAAGGCGGCCAGCTGCCTTACCTGGGTCTTGTACAGGCCTCCCAGGGGGGTGAAGGCGCAGGCCATGTCCCCCCAGAGCGTCGTGTAGCCCAGGAGGGCCTCGGTGCGGTTACCGGTTCCCAGCACCAGGGCGTCCAGGGCCGCGGACTGGTCGTAGAGCACGGCCATGCGGCAGCGGGCCATGAAGTTTCCGCGACGCTTGGGGTCCGCATCAGGAAATAACTGGAAATAAGCGTCCACCATGGGGGTGATGTCTATGCGGCGATGTTCGACGCCCAGTTCCCGGGCCACCAGCTCCGCGTCCTCCAGGGATTCGGGCCGCGTGGTGCGGTAGGGGAGGAGGAAGGCGGTGAGGTTCTCCCTCCCTAGGGCCCGCACGCCCAGGTAAGCGGAGACCGCGGAGTCGATACCCCCGGAGAGGCCCACCACCAGCCGGGTCTTTCCCGCCGCCGCCGTGCGTTCGCGGATGAAGTTGAGCAGACGGGGCAGGGCTTTTTGCGCCTCCAGTTCGGGCAGCTTCTTCATTCCGGACCTCCCTAGCTCGCCAACGCCTCACCCGTCGAGGGCGGCCGTAAAGTGCGGCCGCCGACAAGCCGGTTCCTCACCTCGGGTCATTCGCCTGAATCATATCATAAGGCCGAGTGGCTGGAGGTATAGGGATCGTATTGGAGCCGAGCCCGGGAGCGGAAAACGCTTCATGCCGCGCAACGCGAATGGGAGACGGATGGGGCAGGGCGCGCGGCGGCGGGAGGAAACTTCGGGATGGAAGCGTCGGGTTCGCCGGGAGGCTCTTTCCGTTTGCCTCGCTGGAAGAAAATGGGTCATGCCCACTTCGGGTGTTTGTGTCTCACGGACAGGGAGGAGGCGGTAAAGGGCCCGGGACTCCAGGCGGCCTTGCGGTAGGCGGCGCGCGGCGGTTAAGCTTTCACCGGGCGGCATATTCATAGCTTCGGGACGGCAGGTAGAGAACGGCTTGGAGGCCGACACAGGACGGAGGTTCTCATGGGGATTCTCGAATCCATCGTAGGCCGCTGGGCACGCGTGGGGGTGATCGGCCTGGGATATGTGGGCCTTCCCCTGGCCATGGAGGCGGCGGCCGCCGGCTACAAAGTACTTGGGCTGGAGAAGGAGGGGGAGAGGAGGGCGCGGATCGCGGAGGGCCAGGCGCCCTGCGAGGGCACGGACGGGGAGCGCCTGCGCCTCCTCTTGGAGGAGGGTAGGCTGGAGGTCAGCGGCGACCCGGAGGGGCTGCGGGACTGTGAGGTGCTGTGCATCTGCGTGCCCACCCCGCTGAGCAGGACGCGGGACCCCGACCTGCGGTATGTGGAGGAGGCTTCCCGGATGGCGGGCGAGGCGGTGCGGGACGGGAAACGGCCCAAGCTGGTGGTGCTGGAGTCCACCTCCTACCCGGGCACCAGCCGCCAGGTGGTCCTCCCCATCCTCGAGGGGATGGGCCAGCGGGCCTGCTCGGATTTCCACCTCGCCTTCTCCCCGGAGAGGGTGGACCCGGGAAACGCCCGCTGGAGGCTGGACAATACCCCCAAGTTGCTGGGAGGCCTCAGCGATTGCTGCGCCGACCTGGCGGAGAGGTTCTACGGCTCCTTCGTGGGGAGGACGGTAAGGGTGAGCTCCCTGGAGGTGGCGGAGATGGCCAAGCTCCTGGAGAACATCTTTCGCGGCGTGAACATAGCCCTGGTGAACGAGCTCTGGATGCTCTGCGACCGCATGGGGCTGGACGTGTGGGAGGTCATCGAGGCCGCCTCCACCAAGCCCTTCGGTTTCATGCCCTTCTGGCCCGGGCCCGGGCTGGGCGGGCACTGCATTCCCGTCGATCCCTTCTACCTCTCCTGGAAGGCCAGGGAGTACGATTTCCAGACCGAATTCATCGAGCTGGCCGGCAAGGTCAACGTGAACATGCCTTATTTCGTGGCCGGACTTGTGGCCAGGGCCCTCAACGGCGCAGGCATGACGGTGAGCGGCTCGCGGATCCTGGTCCTGGGAGTGGCCTACAAACCCGACGTCTCCGACACGCGGGAGACCCCGGCGGCCAAGCTCATATCCCTGCTACGACGCGACGGAGCCGAGGTCGTATATCACGACCCCCATGTGCCGGAGTTCGCGGTGGGCGGCGAGGTCCTGAGGAGCGTCGAGCTCACCCCGGAGACGCTGCGCTCCTGCCACTGCGCGGTGATCGTCACCGACCACAGCGGCGTGGACTACGCGCTGGTCGCGGGGAGCGGGATACCGGTGGTGGACACCAGGAACGCCCTGCGCAAGCGCCTGAAGCCGGCAGAGGGCAAGACATGACCGGCCCTGTGGCCAGGGGGGTCACGCCCCTCGGGGGAAGCACGACGAAGGCAGCCGACTCGGCATCACGGTCCAGGAGGGAGGGGCCAAAAGGAGGGGAGGAAGCGGGAAGGGGAAGGGAGCAAGGCGCAGGGCGCAGGGCGCAAGGAGTAAGGGGGTAAGGAACGGGGAACGGGGAAGGAGGGACAGGGAACGGGAACTGGGAACAGGGAGCAGCCATTAAGAGGGCAAGCAACAGAGAACATAGAACCGGGAATAAAGAACCAAGGGGACAAGAAAACAAGCGACAAGCTAAACGGGACAGGATAAAGGGACAAGAGGCAAGAGGCAACGGACTGGGGGAAAGGAACAAGAAAAAGCGCAAGTCATTTTCAGCGCGGCGGTCGCCGGGCTCAGGTCAGCCTCTCGTAGGAGGGCAGGGCGGGAAAATCCTCGGGCCGTCGGCGCGCCTCCTCACGGAGCCTCTCCACGTAGCGCAGCGCGCGCATCTGCTGCACGAACCATTTGAAGGAGGTGTTGGCCCGCACCGCCTCCCGGGCCGCTTTGGCCATGGCCTTCCTCTTCCTTTCCCCGAGTTCCAGGGCATTGCGGATGGTGCGGGCGGTCTCCGCCACGTCCAGGGGGTTCACGGGAAGCACACTCCCCCTCAGCTCGTGGTAGGCACCGGCGCCCACGGAGAGGATGATCACCCCATCGCGGACGTTGAGCACCGCCCCTTCCTTGGAGACCAGGTTCATCCCGTCGATGACTGGGTTGACCAGCAGGACGTCGAATTCACGCAGGGCGGCCACCGACCGCGGGTAGTTGTCCTCTATCTCCAGGTACACCGGATCCCATTCCAGGGTGCCGAATTCCCGGTTTATGGAATGGGAGAGCTCCTCAATCTCCCTCTTGAGGTCCCGGTAAAGGGGCAGGTCCAGACGTGAGGGGTAAAGGAGGTTGGCGAAGATCACTCTCTCGCGCCACTGGGGGTTCTGGCGGAGGAAGAGTTCGTAGGCCTGCAGCCCGCGCAGGATGTTCTTGGAGGGTTCCACCCGGTCCACGCGCACCAGCAGTTTGCGGTCCCCGGCCAGGGAACGCAGGCGCTCCCGGTGGTGGAGGACGTCGGGCCTCCCGGCGGTCTTTTCCAGGGCCTCGTGGTCGATGGAGATCGGGTAATGGCGCACGAGGGTCTCCCGCTCGCCGAGGCGCACCGTCCTCCTCTTGAGGTCCACCGAGGCCCGCACCGCCTCCGCCTCGCGGCAGCATTGCAGGAAGTTGTTGACGTAGTGGTGGGTGTGGAACCCGAGGACGTCGTTGGCCAACATCCCCTGCAGGAGCTCCCTACGCATGGGCTGGGGCAGGAAGCGGAGATAATCGGGCTGGACCCAGGGACAATGGGTGAAATGGTGGATGAGGACATCCGGCTCCCTCCTCCTTATGTACGCCGCGCAGAGGAAGAGGTGATAGTCCTGGAGGAAGATAAGGGGCTTTTTGTCCGTGGACCGTATCTCCCTGATTATCTCCTCGGCGAAGAGCCGGTTGACCCTCCGGTATCCGTTCTTCCAGGCCTCGTAGACCGTTTCGTCGATGGAGGGGCGGCGGGTGATGTCGAAGAGGTAATGCTGCAGGGGCCAGAGGAGGGAATTGCTGATCACGTTGTAGTACTGATGGAAGTCCTCGCGGTCGGGGACCACGAACCTCACCCAGTACTGCGGCCTTTCGGGGGGCATGTGCAGCCGTCTCCCGGTAGCGCCGCCGGCCACCAGGGCGTCCTCCCGCGTGCGGGCCGCCGAGATCCACACCGCCTCGGTGGCGGTGAGCGCGGTGGACATGGCGGTCACCACGCCGCCGGCGCCCCGGTAAGGCCGTATGCTTCCGTCGGGGTCGCGGCGGAACTCCACCGGCCCCCGGTTGGAGGCCACGATGACGTACTTATCCCTCAGGTACTGCCGGACCTGGCGCGGCGTGACCGTCTCCAGGTCCAGCTCGTCCCATTCCATGGCCACCTCACTCTTTTGATTATAACCTTCCTGCGTCCTTCCGGGGCAGGTTACCATTTTATGGAAACATGGCCTTTTCCCTTTATAAGACGGTCTTTCGCCGTGGACCGTCCCTTGCAGGTTCTTCAGGGCGCAGCGCACCCCACGGGTTCATCAACGGTACCCTATAGGAGGTACAGGGTCCGCCCTCACCACCTCTCATAGCGCACCATCTCCTCCAGGGGCTTGCGCCCCCTGGCCTCCGGGTAGACGGCCGGGTACCCGAGAGGGGTCATGGCCACGATGCGGATGTTCTCCGGGACGCCCAGGATGGAGCGCACGCGGTCCTCGTCGAACCATCCTATCCAGCAGGTCCCCAGTCCCTGGTTGCAGGCCTCCAAGCACAGGTGCTCGAGGCTGATGCCTATGTCCACCAGGTAGTAGTGCTGGTCCTTGACCTTTCCGGACCTCTCCGGGTCGGCGCAGGCCACGATGAGCACCGGGGCCGTGGCCACCGCCCTCTGTGCCGGGTTCTTCTCCAGGGTAGCGGCTATGGCTTCCCGGGTCGACGGGTCGCGTACCACGATGTAGGTCCAACACTGCATGTTGGCCCACGAGGGCGCCAGGCGGGCGGCCTCCAGGACAGCCTGCAGCTTCTCCTCCTCCACCGGGCGGTCGCCGTACCTGCGGATGCTCCTCCTCTCCTCGAAGACCCTCATCACCATGTCCCTTCTCCTCCCTTTCCCATCCTTTCCCGTCCAGGCGGACAAAGAGCATCAGCTATGAATCTACCATACAAAGGGCAGCAAGACCGGCCATGAGAGGCGGTTCTGCCGTCCTCAACTGCCCAAAAAGGCCGTGAGCGCCAGCTATGAATCTACCATATGAAGGGTTCGGGCAACGGGATATTCTTAAAGACCGGCCGTCTCCCTTACCCGTGAGGCACGTCGGCCGCTCGCCCCGACGTCTTTCCCGGCCGGGAGGCCCGGAGGGTGGCGGAGGCTTGCGCGGCCCGAGGACCTCTGCGCTGGCGCGGGGAGTATTCCGCCACGGGTGGTATACAATTACACTTGTTTTGCGAAGGACGGTCGTTTTCCGGAGGACGGTCCTCGGGAGGCAAGTAGACCTCCGTGATCGGCCCGCGGGGTGGGCGACGCGGCGGTCCCGCGGGCCGGGTTGGAGGACACGAGAGGAGGAGGAGATGCTGCCCAGGGTTCCGGTGCAACCCCGGCATATCGAGCAATACCGGGGCATCGCCGACCAGGAGGTGCTGGACGAGATCCGGACCCTGGCCCGCTCCTTGAAGGGGGCGCGGGTGGTACACGTCAACAGCACCGCTCACGGTGGAGGGGTGGCGGAGATGCTCTACACCCTGGTCCCCCTGATGGAGAGCGTGGGCCTGGAGGCGGAATGGAGGCTGATCCAGGGAGACCCCGATTTCTTCACTATTACCAAATTATTCCATAACGCTCTTCAGGGCATGGATATCCCGATCACCGACGAGATGAAGATGAAATATCTGGAGGTCAACGAGGAGAACGCCTCCCGGTTCGAGGGGGAATACGATTTCGTCATCGTGCATGACCCCCAGCCCTGCGCCATGATCGCCGCCCTGGAGGGAACCGTCTACCGCAAGGCCAAATGGATATGGAGGTGCCATATCGACTCCACATACGCCAGGGAGGACGCTTGGGAATTCCTCAAGAACTACATCGACCGCTACGACGCCGCCGTCTTCACCATGAAGGACTACGTGAAGTCCCCGCTGGCCGTGCCCCACATGGCCTTCATCATGCCCTCCATCGACCCCCTCAGCGCCAAGAACATCATCCCGGAGAAGAGGGTGCAGTCGGACATCGCGCGGCGCTACGGGGTGGACGAGAATCGGCCCATCATGCTCCAGGTCTCCCGCTTCGACCCCTGGAAGGACCCCCTCGGGCTCGTGGACTGCTACCGCGAGGTCAAGAGAAAGCATCCCGACGTGCAGCTCGTCTACCTGGCCTCCATGGCCGACGACGACCCGGAGGGATGGCATTACTATCAGAAGACCTACGAGTACAGCGCCGGCGACCCGGACATATTCCTCCTCTCCAACCAGCAGGGGGTGGGGAACGTGGAGGTCAGCGCCTTCCAGGCCATGGCCACCGTGGTGCTCCAGAAATCGCTGCGGGAGGGCTTCGGGCTCACGGTCACCGAGGCCATGTGGAAGCGCAAGCCGGTGGTGGCCGGCCGCGTGGGGGGCATACTCCTCCAGGTGGAGGACGGTGTGAACGGCTTCCTGGTGGACCGCATAGAGGAGGCTGCGGAGAAGGTGTGCCTGCTCCTGGAGAGCCCGGATACGGCTCGGCGCATGGGCGATGCCGGACACGAGAAGGTGAGGCGCAATTTCCTGTGCACCCGGAACCTCCTGGACTACCTGAGGCTCTTCCGCCGCCTGATCTCCTGAAAGTGGCTCGCGCCGGATGGCCGCGGGGCGACGTACACCGGGGACCGGGGGAGAGGTGAGGAATGGCCGGCGGGCCGGAAGGGGGCGAGGACCGCGGGTCGATATGGTCGATATATTAGATGATAAGGGGATATATTGTTGGGGAACGGGGAAAAGGGGAACGGGCCGAGAGGGGCTCGGTATGAGGAGGGCACCGCGCGAGACGACCGGTGTGGGCCCTTAGGGGGGCAGGAACTGGGCGGGGGAGAGGGAAGAGGAGGGGTGAAGAGAGGGTGTGGCCGGTGAACAGCGAGATTGGCGATGCCCGGGAGGCCAGAAAGGGAGCGGCGTTGCACCCGGAGATGAACGGCAGGGAGATCATAGTCTTCGAGAAGGTGAACAAGGTCTATCCCCTGGGGGAGACGGAGGTCAAAGCCCTCCAGGACGTGGACCTGGTCATCCGGGAGGGGGAGTTCGTGGTCATCCTGGGCCCCAGCGGCTCCGGCAAGACCACCCTCCTCAACCTCATCGGGGGGATGGACACGGTGAGCAGCGGTCGCCTGGTGGTCAACGGGCAGGACATATCCGGGCTGGACGTGAAGAGCCTGACCGACTATCGCCGGACGCAGATCGGTTTCATCTTCCAGTTCTTCAACCTCATACCCACTCTGACCGCACTGGAGAACGTGGAGTTCGCCCTGGAGCTGATCTCGGACAACACCAGGGACAAGGCGAAGCAGGCCCTGGAGATGGTAGGGCTGGGAGGCCGCCTGAACCACTTCCCCAGCCAGCTCTCGGGCGGGGAGCAGCAGAGGGTGGCCATCGCCAGGGCCATGGTCAAGGACCCGCCCATCCTCCTCTGCGACGAGCCTACCGGGGAGCTGGATTACGAGACCGGCAAGCACGTGCTGCGCGTGATGCAGGAGATAAACCGGGAGAAGGGGCAGACCATCATCCTGGTGACGCACAACTCGGCCATCGCGGAGATGTCCCACCGCACCATCCGCCTGCACAGCGGGCGCGTGGCGGAGATAATCGAGACGGAGAACCCCAAGGACGCCATGGAGCTGACCTGGTGACCCGGCGGCTCCGGTCGGAGCAGGCTCAGTCCACGGCCAGGCGGGAGAGCAGTTCCAGGAGGCCCTCGGGCCCCCGTACGGAGAGGTCGGCCACCGCCTCCAGTTCCACCGGGGTCTCGCCGGAGAGAACGGCCACGGCAACACCCTCGAAGCCTCCCTCGCGCATCAGGTAGCGCAGGCCCCGGAAACCGTCCACGTCCGTCAGGTCGTCCCCGGCGAAGAGGCCGCGGCGCAGCTTCCAGCCCCGGGAGAGGCGGATGATCACCGTGCCCTTGTCGATCTCCACCGGCGGGCGGATCTCCACCGACTTGCGCCCCCGCTTCAACCCCAGCCCCAACCTGAGGGCCAGGCTCTCCCCCAGGTGCACCACCTGCTCCTCCGAGTGGGGGGCTTCCCGGAAATGCAAGGTGAGAGAGGCCATCTTGTCTTCCAGGATCACTCCGGGCAGCCCGGGCAGGATCTCACGTATCTCCGCGCGGGCCCGGTCCAGGGCGGGAAGGTAAGGGAGCACCTCGGGGTCCAGTCGCGGTTCGTCCCCCTCCAGCCACTCCATGCCGTGGACCCCTACGTAGTGTATATGAGGCAGCCCCACCAGGGAGGCCACGTCGGCGACGCGCCTGCCGGAGAGGACGCACAGGGGGTAGTGCCTCGCCAGCCTGGGGAGGAGGTCCGCCGCCCGCGGATGCAGGACGGCCCCGCGAGGGGAGGGGGCGATGTCGCTGATGGTGCCGTCGAAGTCCAGGAAGATCCCGCTGTGGCGGGGGTCGTTGCGAAACTCGGTCACCCAATCGTTCATCACTGGCTTCCTCTCCTTCGCCCGCGCGCCCACCGGGAGGCGGATATGCCCGGTGGCCCTCTCCGGGAGGACCCTCCCCTACGCCCCCCTCCGCTGGGGCTTACCGCCGGCTCGAGCTCGGCGCCTCTCGTCCCGGACGGGCATTTTTCCCCCTGATGTTATACGCGGCGGAGGGGTATGGCAACGTCCGCCGGTGTGGAGAAGGAAGATCCGCGTCTCAAGCCGCGCTCCGTTTCCCCCCGGCGCCCGGATGGCTCACCGCCGCCGGGAACGGCGCCGGGAGGCGTCCCCTGTGGGGAGAGCGGACAGGTCCTCCCCCGCCAGCACGGCGCGGGGATTCTCCTTGAGGAGCAGGTCCGCCGCCTTCACTCCCAGCAGTTCCCCGGCCCTCTTCCAGGCTCCGGAGAGGTCGGGATGCCTCTCCTCCGGGCGGTGGGCGTCGGAGGCCACCAGCCTGGCCAGGCCCTCGCGCAGGAGCGCGGCCGATAGGCGGCGGGCGACGCGCCCGTAAGCACCGGTGAGGGACCCCGAGTTCACTTGCAGCTCCACCCCCCTGTCCGCCAGCTCACGCAGGAGTGCCGGGTCGTCCGCCAGGCGGCGGTTGCGTTCCGGATGGGCCAGGATGGGGGTGCAGCCGCAGAGCTGGATCCGGAAGATGGTCTCCTCCATGCCCACGGGAAGGTCCATGAGGGGGAGGTCGACGAGGATATACCTGCCGTTTCCGGCCAGGGTGAGCCTCCTCACCGCCGTTTCCTCCCCGGTGAGGCGGTAGAGCCCGGCGTTGAGCCGTATCTCCGCGCCGGGGAGGAGTTCCAGGCCCAATCCCACAAATTCCAGTTTTTTCCTGTACTGCTCGACGATCGGAGGGACGTGTTCCCACGGCGCAGGCTTCTCCTCCAGGTCCCAGTGGGGGGTGGCCACCATGACCGTGGTGCCCCCTTCCAGGGCTACCCGGGCCATGGCCAGGAACTCGGCTTCGTCGGCGGCCCCGTCGTCCAGGCCGGGGAGGATGTGGGAGTGGAGGTCGGTGAAGGACAAGGCCCGCCTACCTCCGGAGATTGAGGCGGTACCACTCCACGGTGCGGGCCAACCCCTCGGAGAGGGAGGTGCGCGGTCTCCATCCCAGGAGGTCGCGGGCCTTCTCCGCCTGGAGGGCGATGCGGGAGAGCTCTCCCTGGCGGGGGGGCGCGTATTCCGGTTCCCCGTCAAAGCCCAGGATGTCCGCCAGCATGCGGTAAAGCTGGTTGACCGAGGTCTCCACCCCGGTCCCCAGGTTGATGAACTCCCCGTCTCCCCTGGTGAGCGCCGCCAGATAGGCGTCCACCACGTCATCTACGAAGACGAAGTCCCGTGTCTGTTCGCCGTCGCCGTAGATGACCGGCGTTTCCCCGGAGAGCATGCGGCCGATGAAGATGGCCACCACGCCCGCCTCCCCGAAGGGGTTCTGTCGCGGCCCGTAGACGTTGGCCGGGGCCAGGGTGCAGAAGGAGAGGCCGTGGGCGCGCTGGTAGTAGCGGAGGTATTCCTCGGCTACGCTCTTGCTCACCCCGTAGGGAGAATCGGGGCGCCGGGGCGCCTCCTCGGAGACGGGCAGGGATTCAGGCTCCCCGTAGACGCAGCCCCCGGAACTGGTGTTGATGAAGCGCCTCACCCCGTTCTCCACCGCCATCTGGAGGACGTTGATGGTCCCCAGCACGTTGACCTCCGCGTCCATGACCGGGTCCTTCACCGAGACCCTCACGTCCGGCTGGGCGGCGAGGTGGATGACCACCTCCTGCTCGCGGTTTCGGAAGGCCGCCAGAAGGGAGTCGTCGCGGATGTCGGTATGGAAGAAGGAGAAGCGGTTTTCCCGCGCCGCATCCTTGACGTTGTACAGGTTCTCGAACTTCCCGGTGGAGAGGTTGTCCACCACGGTGACCGTGTGCCCCTCCCGGAGGAGGGCGTCCACCAGGTTGGACCCTATAAAGCCGGCCCCTCCCGTGACCAGAATGCGCACCGGGTTCACCTCCTCATGGAATATATTACCGTGTCTGGGCCTCGTTCCCTTCCTCCCCCCTCACCGGACCTCCCCCCAACCGGACGGGACGGCGACTCACATCCCCATGCTACCGCGGGAGCGCATGGGCGGCCTCGCCCAGCCCCCACCTCTGCTCCGTGCGTTGCCCTGCCGCGGCCTGCCGAGGCTCACGTTTCGCGTACCCTCCCGGCGGCCTCACTGCTGCGCTTCTGCCTCCTCGGACACGGAATCGATGACCGACCAGAAGAGAGGGCGCACGGATCGGTATTCCTCGCTCGGCGCGCGGCCCTCGAAGCGGAAACAGTAGTTCCCGCCCACCGTATAGCAGAGGATGAAGGACGTGTCCTCCCCCATGAGGTTGGCCTCGAACTCCAGGTAGAAGGAGGGCATGCCCCCGGCCCGCGTGTAGGTGAAGAGGTCTCCCTCCGAGTCCTGCAGGTTACCCCCCAGGGAACGCACCTGTTCGCCCGCTTCCCCCTCCAGGTACTCGCGGATACCCTCCAGGCCTCCCACGGTGACCACGGGGTCCAGAACCAGGACCTTTATTTCCATGAATTTCCGGGAGGTGAGGCCCACGCGGATGGAGGCCAGCTCCTCACCGGAGGGAAATCCCTGTTCCAGGGTCCAGCCGTTGGGGTATGAGAAACCAAAGCCCAGCTCGGGGTCGTAGAAACGGGAGGCGCTCTCCTCCGGCTCCTCCACCGTCTCCCCCGCTTGCCGGTTTCCGCCCACCGCCCGGTAGACCAGGAACACGGCCCCGGCGAGGACGGCGAGGGCGGCGGAAAGGAGGAGGAAGACGGCCAGGTAGAACCAGGGGCTGCGGTGCTTGGGGAGGGTGATATCCTCCTCCGGCGCCTGGCGCAGGAAGCTTTCCACCAGGCTTTCCTGAGAAAGCGGAGAGCCGCAAAGCCCGCAGAACTTGGCCCTGTCCGGCTGGTAAGTCCCACATTCGGGGCAGATCAATCCTCGTACCTCCGTCCGTTACTTCCCTGCATCCTTCCGTCCTGCCGCCCGGCGGCTCGTGCCCGCCCGCGGCATTCCCTCTTCCCGCCATGGCCTCTGCGCGCGGGACTCGCCTTTCCGTGGGGCTTCGCGCCCCACGATCCCTCACGAGTACCATCCATGACCCGGTACCCGCCGTGACCTCCCGGCGGTAGCCTCTCGGCCTTCCCCTCCCGAGGGGTGGTACCGCCGGGGTTTCCTCCCCGGCCCATAAATACTTCTCTTCACGCCGTCACTTCGCCTTCGTCCCCGCGGGGCGGGGAGCGGCGGCGGGCATCGCCTTGCGCCGGTAGCCGGAAGGCCATCCCGCTTCCCGGTCCATATCACATAAGCATACAAGATCACATAAGCATACAGGGCGCGGCCCGGAGATGTCCCCGGTGGTTTAAGACGCCCTTTCTACCGTTTTTCGACCCTCTGAAGCGCCCGTCAAAAGGAGACCGTACCTCAGAGGCGGGTACGCCGCCCGGAGATGGCCCTCGCCGTCCGGGCCCGAACAGGAGGGGCGGAACGTGCCCGGGCCTCAGCGAGGGTAGTTGAAATAGGTGGAACGCTCCACGAGTATGGGTCCACCGGCGGCCACCACCACGGAGAACTCCGTTCCTTCCATACCGGGGACCTGGTTCGCTTTTAGGGTACCCCTGCTGCGCGGACCGAGGTTGACGGTCTCCCGGATGACCGAGCCGTCCGGCCTGAGGAAGGAGACCTCGGCGGAAACGGGATCGTCACCGGGGTTCTGGAAGAGCAGGTAGGTGTCGAAGAAAGGCGAGGTGTAGCCCTCCGCCAGGTAATGCCGGGAGGAGGGGAGCACCCTTCCCGTTTCGGCGTGGCCCCCGGGGCACTCCGGGTACCCGAAGTACATGGCCCTTTCCGCCACCACGGGGAGGCTGGAGGTCACCCGAGCCGAGACCTCGGTGTTCTCCAGGCCGGGGATGGAGTCCACCCCCACCGTGAGGCGGCTGTGGGGCGCGGCCTGGTACTCCCGCCGCTCCACCCTCCCGTCGGGGAGCATGAAGTCCAGGTCCACCCGGGCGGCCTCCTCCCCGGGGTTGAGGACCAGGATGTACTCGTCAAACCCCGCCCCGGTGAACCCCTCGGCGAAGTACCACTGCGTGGAGGGACGGTCGACGCTGGCCGCCGTGTGGCCGCCCCTGATGGGGGGGAGGGGCGGCTGGAAGCGGCCGGGGATTATGGAGAGCGGAGTCCCGTCCGGGGCCCAGTAATAGGGGATGTGCGCCAGGCGGGGATCCAGCCTCACACAGCCGTGGGAGGCCGGGCGCCCCAGGCCGGAATAGTCGCCCTGCACCCCGTCGTAAACGGGCCAGGCATGGAGGGCGTAATCCTGGTAGAAACCCATCCAGTAATAGCAGACCGTCCCCGGGTATTTGGGGATGGGATGGGTATAGTCGTGGTAGAGGATGCGGAAGTTCCCTGTAGGGGTGGGGTTTGCGGCGGTCCCCGAGGAGACCAGGAAGACGTAGACCACGCGGCCGTTCTCCAGGCAGTAGAGCTTCTGCTCGGCCAGGGAGACGACCATGGATTTCTGGACGGTCACCGCCGCCTGGAAGACCTGTGCCTCCGGGACCGCGGAGAGGAGCGGCGTTGGCTCGCTCTCCCTCCCCTGCCGGTCGACAGCCGTCACCCGGTAATAATAGGTGACCCCGTCGGTGAGGCCCGTGTCCACGAAGCCCAGGTAGTTGGCGAAGGCGTCCGTGGACCTCTCTCCTACCAGCCGGAAGGGGCCGTCAGGACTCTCCGAGCGGTATACGCGGTAAGATGATATACCCGGTGAAGGGCTCTCCGACCAGCCCAGGTCCACCTTCTGGCCCCCGTCGTCGGGACGGTCACGGGCCCAGGCCTCGCGGGGCGGCAGCGGCCGGTCGCCCGCTAGGGCGGGCCGCAGCGGAGCCAGGAGCAGGGCCCCGAGGAGGAGCGCGGTGAAAAGGGCTTTGGTGAGCGGAGAGAATCCGAAGCCTCCCTTCCTCCCGATCCGGATCACCGTGGCATCCCTTCCCTTGCCGCCTCGCTTTATGGTCTGAGGGCCTTCCCCTCTCTTTCGCACACCTTCTGCTCGCCTCCGGGGACGGTATGGGTAGATGCATAACCTCCCCGGCCACCGCCTCATCACCCGCGGTCCCTGCCCTAGATTATCCCGTCCTCCCGGCCTCGCCCCGACCCCGGGGATGTTCCGGCCTAACCGGCCTAATTATCCTTCCTGCCGCACATGGGGGCAAGGACCTGGATTAGGATGTTGCTGTCTACAAAAAGTAGGCACCCCATCCCGACAAAACCTCAACACGCTATCCTCTCATGTCCCGCAAGCGCCTTGAGGACGTCCTTCACCCAGGGGTCTCCG